>HF987784.1:168-1102 GCA_000431135.1 Clostridium sp. CAG:590 | reverse complement strand
CTTCCCCTCTCAAATCAAATACCAACATAGGAACTGTTATCAAAGCACAACCCGTATAAAGCACACCCGGATAACGCTGAATATAATCATTTACACCATGATTTAATAAATTATCAAAATCATGTGCATTAACTATAAATATAAAAGTTAAAATTATTAAAAAATATATTATTCTTCCTAGCATTTTTCTCTCATTCTCCTCCCATTTTTTATTAAATTTTAGGCGTTTACAAAACATCCAAAGCCGCGTAGATATGGCGTTTTTTTGTTGCTAAATATAAAAATCTCCCCATGATTTACGGTATTCCACAGATGCCCGATAAAATCATCTGCTTCAAACATCTTAGGCGTTGTATTCTACCATAAAACTTGGAACTGTGCCGCAACTTGTAATAATTAGACGTTTTCTCTTACTAATCCATAGCATTACCTGATCTATACCAGTTATTGTCTCACGCCACAAACATTTCAGCTACTTCCTCTAAATATACGCCTGCCTGATGCAAACTATACTGGTTTCCCTTTCCCTGAATGTCTGGCAGGCCTGCAATCTCATCTGTTTCTTCCAACTCCTAATAATCTGTGCCATGCCTTAACTTATCGTATCCGGTTTAGAACCTAACAGCCGGATTCCATTGCTCTTTTCAACTGCCGATAAATCCACCATTTTTTTACATTATACCATAAAAATACACTTTGACCGCATCTTGTAATAATTAGAAGTTTATTTGTAATAAACAAATCTAAATAAAATAAACTCCCTTTCCGGCAACAAGTTTTTCACCTGCCTGCCCAAAAGGAAGCCTATCATTTTATCCGTTTTAAATTTGCTCAATATATATTACGACTGCCTGCTACTCGTACCGCAGTGGCTCCTTCAGTGCCACTCCTAATTTTTCCAAGGTCTTGCCAAGTGCATTTATGGTTTCTTCCA
>HF987784.1:0-101 GCA_000431135.1 Clostridium sp. CAG:590 | reverse complement strand
CCTGCCATGACATCAAAAGATCCCGCTAACATAATGTTATAATCCTGCCGCATTGCAGTCAGGATCTGTTCTGCCGTAACACCACCAGGAATCGAGAATAC
>HF987783.1 GCA_000431135.1 Clostridium sp. CAG:590 | reverse complement strand
GTCTCTGTTGCTAATTCTGTCCCAACTCTCATAGCCTCATAAATATCCCCATTTATCAAATGTGAACATACAAATCCTGCATGGTAGCTATCTCCACAACCTGTAGTATCAATTACTTCTTTAACTTCATTAGCTTGAACAAAATACTTTTCACCATTATGATATGTAACACTTCCTTTATCAGCTAAAGACACATTAAATAGTCCTTTATACTTCTTTGAAAACGCCTCAAATATTGGGAGAATTGATTTCTCTCCACTAATCATGAAATAATCTATATATGGTGCATATTTTTCCATCTCTTTAAAATTACGATATTCTACAAAATCCACTGCCAATCTGAAGTTATTATTCTTTTTTAAATCTATAATTTGTCCAAAACAGCCTGCCCAAAAATGTACAAATACAACATCTGATTTTTTGATAAACTCCAATTCATCATGGTCCAATATCATTTTATCAACAATATCACCCGTCCACGAATCATCTTTGTAATATCTGTCACCGTCGGCTGTAAGATATGTACGATTATTCGCTGTTACTTTATCCTTTTCTACTCTTACGTGGCTTACATCTATTCTCTTATCAGAAATAGGAATCCATAATAAATTTTGCGTAAGAATCCTGTCCAACCGCACCCAATATTGAAACATTGAACTCCTCAAATTTTGATGCATGGGCTGCAAAATTAAGGGCTTCACCGCCAGCATATAGTTCATCAGTTCCATCAAAAACATCTACACATAAACACGGAAGTGCTACTA
>HF987782.1 GCA_000431135.1 Clostridium sp. CAG:590 | reverse complement strand
CTATATAATTTTTTGGGGAAAAAGAAATGAAAAGAGATAAAGTTATTTTAAGTAAAAATAATATAGTATATATTTTAAAGTTTGGAGTGCAAACAATTCTTTTTTGCGTATTACAATGTATTCTTTTATTGCAATGGAATAATTTATGGGGAGATTTATTTAGTAATAAATTTGATTATAGCAAAAAAATAGATATTGTTTGTAATTCTGGAGTGGAAGATTTAGGAAATTACTATTGCACAATTAATGATGATCCATGGCTGATTCTTGAAGTTCCTAAAAACGGAGAAGTTGTTTTTGATTTAAAAATAAAGGAAACAAAAATGCTTGATGGGCAAGTGTATTTTTCTAATACTATTGATGGTTTTGCTGAAGAAAATTCCCAAAAGTATACATATCTGAATGGAACTAATTACATTTTGGTTAATGACAAAAATGTAAAGTATATTCGGTTAGATATTACTAATGAAAAAGGTGTAGAATTCAATATTAGTAATGTGTTTCTTGAAACACCAATACATTATTTGATCAAAAACAATATTTTTAATATAATAACTACAGCAATTTTGCTAGCTTTATTGTTTAATTGTATAAAACTCGCGGTGAAAAATCCTTCACAATGTTGTTTCCTTTTTTGGATTATTATGATTATT
>HF987781.1 GCA_000431135.1 Clostridium sp. CAG:590 | reverse complement strand
ACATCATCCGTCACTTACGCTGTGAAAGGGTGATATGATCTTAAGCGTGTGTGAGCATTTCTTTGAGGTCATCTACGGAGAAATGGTATTTTTTGTTGCAGAAGTGACATTCAACTTCAATCGGTTCATTATCAGCAATCATTTCTTCAATGTCCTTGCGGCTGATACTTGCAATTGCTTTATAGCTTCGTTCTCGGGAGCAGTCGCAGCGGTAATGAGGTGTGGTTGTCTGTGCAAATTCAATATCATAACCTGCAAACAATTTGTTCATCATATCTTCCGGCGACATTCCCTGATCCATAAGAGATGTAATGGAAGAGAAGTCTTTGAGACGCTGTTCCAGATCGGAAATTAATTCTTCGGAGGCATATGGCATCATTTGAATAATAAAACCGCCGGCATGTTTTACCGTGATATCGGTATCAACTAATACTCCCAATGCAACAGAGGTTGGAATCTGTTCACTGGTTGCAAAATAGTAAGTCAAATCTTCGGCAATCTCTCCGGTTACGAGGTTTGTCTGACCGACATAAGGTTCTTTTAATCCAATGTCTTTTATGACACTTAATACACCGAGATCCAATGCTTTGCCGACATCGAGCTTTCCGGCAGGACTTAAAGGAAGATCCACATTTGGATTGTTCACATAACCTTTTACGTCGGAATGTGCATTTGCAGTAACAGTCAGTCCTTTGATCGGGCCGGAACACTGAATCTGCAAGGTTAATACATCGGATTCATTTTTACACATATTTCCCATGAGGGCACCTGCGGTTAAAAGTCTGCCTAATGCAGCAGTAGCGACAGGGGATGTATTGTGGATGGAACGGGCTGTTTCCACTAATTCTTTCGTATAACCGCAAAAGAAACGAACCTGGTTATTGGCAGCCATTCCACGAATAATTGTATCATTCATTTTAGTTATCTCCATTTCTTGCTATGATATAAATGCGTTCACTATCTGAATGTGGTGGCATTTTCGTAAAGGCATCATATGCCGTCACATATTCTAACCCGCTATGGTGTAATAAGTCAATCATTTCTGATAAGGAATAGTCTTTTTGGTGATGCGTTTCGCAGAATTTTCGATACAATCCATTTTCTTCTTTTGCAAAAAATGTAAGTTCGTATTGGTTGATATGGTCATCTTCAAAATAGGAATTTTCCCATATGTAACTTCCCTGTTCCTGATGGTCGCAGAAGATCTGATCGCCGAGGATTTCTTTGTAGAAATATTCGGTTTTTAGGTCGAAGATAAATATTCCGTTATGATCTAATGCTGTCCGGACACAATGAAAAGTGTCAGAAACATCTTCAGCCGTTAACAAATAATTCAGACTGTCACATAGACAATAGATTGCAGGGTAAGAATTATCACCCGGATCGAATTGCCGCATGTCCTGTTGCAATAGTTGAATGTGTGGATTGCCGGCAGTTTTGTCGGCGGCGATGGTCAGCATATCAATGGAATTGTCGATTCCAATGACATCATAGCCGGCAAGTGACATATAATTAGCAAGCGTTGCAGTACCGCAGCCCAATTCTACAAGCCGGCCGGAGCTTATTCCATAATCCCGGAGAAGAGAGCAGAGATAATCGCTCCATTCAGCGTATGGAATGTTATCCATAAACTGGTCGTATAAATATGCAAATCCGTTATAACTGGTTGACATAATACAAAATCCTTTCTTCAACGAAAATAGTAGCATGGCAGAAAATGAGCTGCTATATAAAGTACAATCATTACCTGATATAGCAGCTCATTCGATGCTCATGCTTAAAAATCTAACTTATCCTGTTCTTCTAACACATCCGGATCTTCTGAAACATCAGATAATCCTTCATTTTCATATCCAAGAACCTCCGGCTCTTCGGATGCAGATTCTTCTGTGGAAGCAGAAGCGGTATCTGGCGTGCTGAGATGAATGATCGGAATGACAGAATCTGTGTCATTGCCTGATTCGGAAGCATCGTCTTGTGCTGGAACAGTTGGTTCTGCTGCAGGTTCTTCTGTAGAAGTGGCATCCTGTGCAGGAGAAACCGGTTCTTCTGCAGTGAAAGAGTTATCTGCTGTTTCTGTATCGGAATCTGTATTCTCGTCAGAAATGGAATCTGATGTGTTCTCTTCCTGATCAGAAGTGTCATCTTCTTTTGCATTGATCGTAATAGATGTGTATTCACGGGAACATTTATCCTCATCGGAGAATACATCGTCAAAGGAATCATCATCATCGAAAGCAAAATCTTCAAATCCATCCTCGTCATCATCAAAATCACGATATTTCCATTTGTCATACAGGTCACAGGCTTTATCTAATGTTGCTTTATAAAGCGGACTGTTCTTGATCTTGTCACGGAATACATAGCAGGCTCCGCCAACCGCAGCGGCAGTAGCAGTAAAGGCAAGAAATTTGCCAAAGAAATGTTTGTTTTTTGCCATAGCGAATCTCCTTTATTATTATATTATAGAATGTTTTTATTTTAATACGGAATATCGGAAAAAGCAATTCTTTATTTGCTATTTTTCCTAGTATGTGTGATAATATTTGGTACTATACAGGATATGTTTTGTGAATGCTTAACACGATGGAAAAGAGGTAGTAATATGGACAAGATCAAAGAAGTAACAAAGAATTTTTTTGTATGTGGAATACTGATGTTAATTGCAGGTATTGCTTTGGTGGCAGTTGGAAAAAGGACGTTTGGTGTACTGGCAGTTGTCTGTGCGGTTGTGTTTGTTGTACTTGGTATCGTATATCTATATAAGGATTTAAAAGACAATTCGGAAGAATAGAAAGGTGTTGTACAAAATATACAATAATTATTTGTAATAATCACTGAAAACGAAAGAAAATCTAGTTGTAAATCCGTCATATTTGTGATAATATTAAAATTAGTTAGGTGAAATTTATTTATTTCACACAATTGAAGCAGAAGGAGGAGTTACAATGCAGAATTTACCGGCTAATGTTACCCGGGGTAACGATACGAATATTATAACTATTGCAGCATCCAGTAATAAAGGAATGTTGATCCGATTCCTGAATGAACAAGTGGAAGAAGGCTTTTATGCACTGGTTATCGACTATTTGAAGGATCATAACTTTGACCTTTCGACTATGCTTGTGGATGATGATGTCAAAGCACAGTGTACAAAATTATACGAGTTGGCGGAATTTGTTGATGAGAATATTAAGAAACCGGGCAAATATGAGATTGAAGAATGGATTGAACCGTTATTTAAGTTTGTATATGGGGATATTGATCCGGCAGATACCGATGCGATCATCAACACAACCGGTATTTATCGGTACAGCATCTGGCTGATCTATTTATATCAGCTTGATATGTTTGGAGAGGCAATGCGGCTGATTGGAGAGAGAGTGGCACCATTGTTGATCAACACCTGTTATCAGATTGCGGATGCAGATGATAGACCTTCTACATATGATAAGGCTGTTATGGGTTATATGGACTTGATCAATGTGGTAATGGAGATGGATCTTCCACCTTCTGCATCGAATTCAGAGGCATATTTGAATAATCTTGAAGTATTATATGATTATTTTGTTGAGGATTCTCATGTGGGCAATGATTATAAGATTCAGTTCAGTATGGGATTGTTTAATTCTTATATTCGTAAGAAAGATTACAACAAAGCATTTGAATTTTATGGATTGAATGCAGAATATATTCCGGTTGATAATATGCAGGTATATGAGAATTTCAAAGAGCTGATCCGCAACTGTAATAGTACGCAGTATACGAATGTTTTGAGCAGAACCGTTATTTCAGCTATTTCCAAACAGGACATTTATAACAAGAGAATTGATAGTCTTTTAGTTGAAGTATCTGCATTTGTGAAGAAGGTTTACAAGTACATTGAAGATGAACCGGTTATGAAGAAGAACTTACAGATTCTTGGTGCAGGTTCCTCTTTGAGCGATAAGAGTAATGTGTTTGAAGGATTATACGAATATAATCTTGTATTCTATGAATGTGGAATCAAACAGTTAGTGAATCAGGATCTGTCAACCAGATCATGGGAAGAGAAGTATGAGATTTTAGATCTGCTCTATACTACTTTGAATGTCGTGTTTGATGGATATAATGTATATGAGATTTCCAACCGGATTGAGCATCAGTATGTAGAGCTTACCTGGATTGGTAACTATGTAAATGCTAATCCATCCTTGTTGAAATTGTTCTTCAGCGTGAAAGAGAAGATCAAAGCATTTAAGGTACGTAAGAATTCTATTTTAGAGAAGAGTAAGACCAATTACGAGATTAAGAAATTGTTAGAGGATCGCCAGAAGCATCTTGTATTCTTAGCAGCAGATGATATGATTCGTCATGGTTTAGAGAATAAGGATAAGATTGTTTTAAGCTCTGATTATGATGAAGAACGTGCAAAGAAGATGTTTACCGAGACATATAATCGTATCAATTTGCCTGCCAAATATGAGAAACCAAAGACAGAACAGGCTACGACATCAAAGTTCGGTTTTGGCAAATCCGCTGCACCTGCAGTGAATACGGATGTTCACAAATTATTTGACAATCCGCGGACAAAGGATTTGGTTTGCAAGTCAGAATGGTTGTGGAATCAATATTTGGACAAAGGTAATGATAAACAGACAGAAGAAGAAGTTACTTATAGTGTAGCATGCCTGGTTAAAGTAGTTGAGTTGTTGATTGTACGAAAGGATAAGCAGGCAGCACCGGAAGTTACTCCGAATAAAAGGGTTATTATTACTAAGACTGGTAAAGTCATTGAGTTATCAGATGAATCAGATGATAAACCGGTGAATAATAAGAACAGTGAGCCGACGGTTATTGAACATATTCACAATATTGGTGAGTATCTTAAGAATCGAGGAGAAGAGAATGTTCAATATGTTAAGACTTATATTGAAGATTGGGTTGAATTCCTGATGCAGAATAAGTTTGACAAAGATAGTCTGTTATCATTATTTGATGCGGAAGAAGTCAGAGCAAAGACGTTACAGACGATTAAAAAATTGAATTATGATCTGAGTGATTATTAATCAACAAATAAGAATTTCGGGGGACTATTATACTTGGATTGGTTATTTTTAAGTATAACAGTCCTCTTGTATTGTAGGGAGAATCAGACATGAAGAATAAAGGATTTTCAATGGTTGAATTGATTGTGGTAATTGCAATTATGGCAATTCTTGTCGGGGCTTTGTCTCCGTTGCTGATGCAATATATTCATAAGGCGAGACTGAGTGCAGATGTTGATACAGGAGCAGAGATTTCGAGAGCAATCATGGCATGTGTGGTGAATGATTCCGTAAAGGATAGTGCCAAAGAGCATAATTCGCCGGTACCTGTGAATAGTATGGACGGTCAGGAATTTAAGGATGCTGTGTTTGCAATGTTAGGACAGGAGGATTCAATTACCGGTCGTTCTACCAAAGATGCAGATGGCAATAAGATTGCAGATGATAAGAGACAGTTCTATTATACTTTGGATGCGGAAAAGAATAAGGTCGAAGTGTATTATGGTGGAGAAACAGCGGATTATCAAGTATATCCGGTGGTTGGATCAAAGCTTGTTCAATAGAAAATAAAAAATAATCAAAAAAATAAAAAAAGTTGTTGAC
>HF987780.1 GCA_000431135.1 Clostridium sp. CAG:590 | reverse complement strand
TTAAAACTTCAAAACGAAAGCCTTTTCTTCTTACTACATGCGGAAATGATGGAACATATGCAGTCAATTACAATACCTGGGTTGTATCAGTAGACAAAGAAAAGGGAACTATTAATGAAAATGTAGTGACAGCGCATAGCAAGAATGACAATGCATCTACCGGACAACCGAAGTTAGTGAAACTTAATAACAATCAGTTCCTGTTGATGTGGGAGGAATATAGCTATAACAAGAAGACGGAAGAGGCCGGAGGTTATGTTACAAAGATGGTACTTTTGAATCCGAATGGTGAACTGGCATCGGCAATTTATCAGACACCATTAGCTTTGTCGGAATGTTCGCCAATCGTGAATTCAGAAGGACAGGTTGTATGGTATGTAACAAATGGTGATTCTCCAACATTTGTTAAGATCAATCCATATCAATTGCAGAAGGTTCAGGAGACAAGTAAGAATGTGAAATTATTTGCTAAGGATAATACCGACAATCTGCCTGCTAAGGTTGGAACAAAATTAAGGTACAAGAAGAATCAATATGTCGTGATGGAGGACGGTACGGTTGCTTTTGTTAAACCAGGCAAAAAGAAGATTACAAGCTTGAGCATTCCGGCACAGATCAAATCGAATGGACATACTTATAATGTTTCGGAGATTAAATCAAAGGCATTTAACGGTTGTAAGAAGCTTAAAAAAATCACGATTGGTAAGAATATCAGAGTAATTGGAACAAAGGCGTTTTATAAATGTACAGCGCTAAAAAAGATATTGATTCCTTCAAAGGTTGAGAAGATTGGAAAGAATGCATTTTATGGATGTAAGTCATTAAAAGATATTCGGATCAAGACAACCAAACTATCCAATAAGGCAGTCGGTTCGGGGGCATTTTCTAAGATTCATTCAAAAGCAGTAGTCAGAGTGCCATCTAAGAAACTGAAACCGTATAAAAAACTTTTAAAAAGAAAAGGTGTAAAAGGAAAGAAACAGCGAATTAAGAAATAAAAAAGGCGAATGCAATTGCCAAACAAAGAAGAAATGGAAGGAATTTATATGAGGGATTTTGGAGCAGTTAAGGTGATTTGTCGTGTTATTACATTGATAGAGTTTATTGCATTTATGTTTGCAGCATATATGATGCCGGAATTCATGGATCAGGGGATCTTTGCAGATGTGAAGGAACAGACAAGATATATACTGGTTGGATTGGGAATCGCATTGGTTGTTATGATGATTGTTTCCCTGATCGTAAAATATACTATGAAAGATGCATCAAAAGTGGCACCATACCGGATCGTGGATGTAATAACCAGACTGGTATTCACAATGCCTGCGGGACTTGTGATTATGTATTATTTGGAAGATGCAAAAGGATACGAAGATCTGATATGTGCAATTGTCGGCACCTGTATATTCATTGTAATGAATGCCGTATTGAAATTTACATTGCAGGAGACAATGAGCGTATCTTTTATGCGCTCGGACAGTCTGTAATATTTTTCACTTGCATTTTTATTGGATTCATGTATTATATTAATTATCAGGTTGTGCGACTGACGGAAGCTGGGAGTACCCAGGGGGAACACAACACGAAGAATTGCCGACCGTCTGGGCACCGTTTTGGAGTACCAGGCGGTTATTTTTATGGTTTATTTCCAAGGGATAATGTCTCATGGAAGAAGATTTGATCTAGCATAAGGAGGTAGTTATGAAACAACAGTCATTAGCAGCAGAATTAAGTGCAACATCCTATCCGGGAAGAGGAATTGTAATCGGTAAGACACCGGACGGAACACATGCGGCAATTGCTTATTTTATCATGGGTAGAAGCGAGAACAGCCGTAACCGTATCTTTGTGGAGGATGGAGAAGGAATCCGCACACAGGCATTTGATCCTTCTAAGTTGGAAGATCCAAGCCTGATCATCTATGCACCGGTTCGTGTACTGGGCAATAAGACAATCGTTACAAATGGTGACCAGACCGATACGATCTATGATCTGATGGATAAGCAGTACACATTTGAGCAGGCACTTCGCACAAGAGAATTTGAGCCGGATGCACCAAACTACACACCTAGAATTTCAGGGATTCTTCATTTTGACAAGGGAGCATTTAATTATGCAATGTCAATTCTTAAGAGCAATAACGGTAATCCGGATGCATGTAACCGTTATACATTTGCATATGAGAATCCGGTCAATGGAGAAGGACATTTCATTCATACTTATATGGGTGACGGCAATCCATTGCCAAGTTTTGAGGGTGAACCGACTTTAATCGATATTCCGAACGATATGAACGAGTTTGCAGATCTTGTATGGAATAATCTGAATGAAGACAACAAAGTATCTCTGTTTATCCGTTATATCAATATTGCAGACGGAACATGTGAGACAAAGATCATTAACAAGAATAAATAATTTATATTTTGACACATATTTTAAGGAGGAAATATAACTATGAACGAGATCCAGTTAAAATACGGCTGTAACCCAAACCAGAAACCATCCAGAGTATTTATGAAGAACGGAGCAGACTTACCAATCAAGATTCTTTGCGGTAAGCCGGGCTATATCAACTTATTAGATGCATTTAACGGCTGGCAGTTAGTAAAGGAATTAAAGAAGGCAACCGGTCTTCCTGCTGCAACATCATTTAAGCATGTATCTCCTGCAGGTGCGGCAGTTGGACTTCCGCTTACTGAAGTAGAGAGAAAGATCTATTGGGTAGATGATATGGGAGAGTTATCTCCACTTGCAAACGCGTATGCCAGAGCAAGAGGTGCAGACAGAATGTCTTCCTTTGGTGATTTTATTTCATTGTCTGATGTGTGCGATGTGTCCACAGCAAAGTTAATTAAGCGTGAAGTATCTGATGGTGTGATCGCACCGGGATATGAGCCGGAAGCATTAGAGCTTTTGAAGGCAAAGAAGAAAGGTAATTACTGTGTTATCGAGATTGATCCGGAATATGTTCCGGCTCCGATTGAGCAGAAGGATGTATTTGGTGTAACCTTTGAGCAGGGTAGAAATGAGCTTGTGATCAATGATGAATTATTCGCTAATGTAGTAACCGAGAACAAAGAGATTCCGGAGCAGGCTAAGATTGATCTTGCCATTGCAATGATCACCTTGAAATATACACAGTCCAATTCCGTATGTTATACAAAGGGCGGACAGGCAATCGGTATCGGTGCCGGACAGCAGTCAAGAATTCACTGTACAAGACTTGCCGGACAGAAGGCGGATAACTGGTTCCTGCGTCAGAATCCAAAGGTGTTAAATCTTCCATTTAAGGATGGTATCGGACGTGCAGACCGCGATAATACGATTGACGTATATATGAGTGATGATTATATGGATGTATTAGCAGATGGAACATGGGAGAATTTCTTCACGGAGAAACCGGAAGTGTTTACGAGAGAAGAGAAACGTGCATGGCTTGACCAGATGACAGATGTGGCTCTTGGCTCTGACGCATTCTTCCCATTTGGTGATAACATTGAGCGTGCTCACAAGAGTGGTGTGAAGTACATTGCACAGCCGGGTGGATCAATCCGCGATGACAATGTAATTGATACTTGTAACAAGTATGGAATGGCAATGTGCTTTACCGGCATTCGTTTGTTCCATCACTAAAAGAATATGAATAAGACATTGCGGAATGTGCTGATCGTGGTTTGTTGTCTGACTGTATTCTTTGTGGTTGTGCCACTTTTTAACCGTGGTCAGGATGAAGATGCGGAAGCAGTAATATATCCGCTGTTTAGTCAGCAATATTCAGATATAATCACGGATACGAATCATATTGCATTATTGGATCAGAAGATGGAATTTCCACTGCCGATGAAAGATCTGCCGGAAACATTTCATATTGCAAAGCGTTATTATGATGATATGACAGATGGGATTGATGCAGGAGATTCTTTTCAGTGTGAATTACTCAATGATTCCGATGAACCGGTTGCTTATATCAAGGTGACGAACCAGAAGAAGAATACTGTGCAGTCACCGGATGATATGGTGATCACTTATATTGTGGCATCCTCTTTTCAGACGCAGGATAAGCAATATGCCGTACCGTTTGTGATTCGGGATGGAATCGGAATCGGTTCGACTGCAGAAGAAGTAAAGCAGATATTTACGGAGGTGGATATTCCGAAAAATGATGATTACAGCGTGGTAAATGTGGATTCCGGTATTCAGAAGATCACATTGGAATTTGTAGACAAGACAATTTACAAGATGGCAGTAAGTAGTTATTGACAAATATTCTATTCTTGATTATACTGTACCTATTCGTGGCGTTGATAAGAATAAGTAGTAAGAAGCAATCCCATACAGAGAGCTGCCGGCAGGTGAGAGGCGCATGGAAGACTTGTTATGAATACCTCTTTGAGCCTCATACCGAACGGTAGATTCTCAGTAGGCTATGACGATTGATGTACGTTATAACATCTGGTATTTCCTGTAAGCTTTACAGATGATACCTGCTAAGGCAGCAGATGCGAGTCTGGTGTGAATTTAGGTGGTAACACGGGTGATATGCTCGTCCTATACGAAGAATCGGTAGGACGAGCTTTTTGTTTTGTCCTACTATGTTAAGATAGATGATTATGAAATATACGTTTCAGAATCAACTATGAGATGGATAAGAAAGTGAGGATGGAAAAATGACAATTTATGATGAATTAGTCGCAAGAGGGCTGATTGCTCAGGTAACAGATGAGGAAGAGATTAAGGAACTGATCAACAACGGAAAAGCAACGTTTTATATTGGATTTGATCCAACCGCAGACAGTCTGCATGTTGGACATTTCATGGCACTTTGCCTGATGAAGCGTTTACAGATGGCAGGTAACAAGCCGATTGCATTGATCGGTGGTGGTACAGCTATGATTGGTGATCCTTCCGGACGTTCCGATATGCGTCAGATGATGACAAAAGAAACAATTGAGCACAACTGTGAATGTTTCAAAAAACAGATGAGCAAATTCATTGATTTCTCAGAGGGTAAGGCGTTAATGGTAAATAATGCCGACTGGTTATTGGATCTGAACTATGTAGATGTATTGCGCGAAGTTGGAGCACATTTTTCCGTAAACAGAATGTTGTCGCATGAATGTTACAAGCAGCGTATGGAACGTGGTCTTACTTTCCTGGAGTTTAACTACATGATCATGCAGAGTTATGATTTCTTTGAGTTATTCCAGAAATATGGATGTAACATGCAGTTTGGTGGCGATGATCAGTGGGCCAATATGCTTGGTGGTACAGAATTGATCCGCCGTAAACTGGGCAAGAATGCATGTGCCATGACGATTACGTTATTGCTTAATTCCGAAGGCAAGAAGATGGGTAAGACACAGTCTGGTGCGGTATGGCTTGATCCAAACAAGACTTCTCCGTTTGATTTCTATCAGTACTGGAGAAATGTAGCCGATGCGGATGTATTAAAATGTATCCGTATGCTGACATTCCTTCCGTTAGAGCAGATTGACGAGATGGATACATGGGAAGGAAGCCAGTTAAATCAGGCAAAAGAGATTCTTGCATTTGAGCTTACCAAGTTAGTACACGGTGAGGAAGAGGCAAAAAAAGCACAGGATGCTGCCAGAGCATTATTTGCAGGTGGTGGAAATGCAGACAATATGCCTGCCACGAATTTAACCGCAGATGATTTTAATGAAGAGGGAAAGATTGGTATTCTTGACCTGATGGTGAAAGCAGAATTAGTTACTTCTAAGGCAGAGGCACGTCGTGGTGCTCAGCAGGGTGGTGTAACGGTGAATGGTGATAAAGTGAATGATCCGTTTACTACATTTACTAAGGATGATTTTGCAGCTGACTTTGTATTGAAGAAAGGTAAGAAGAACTTCCGCAAAATTACAGTAAAATAATCCCTTGCACAGCGTAAGGATTGTG
>HF987779.1 GCA_000431135.1 Clostridium sp. CAG:590 | reverse complement strand
TTATGTACTTTTGGTCATAAAAGTTGTAGTTGAAGGACATTGGTGTCTGCCTCAGTGCTACCTTGCTTTTATTTTGCAATTCTGGTTGAAATATGTCAGAGATAGAGATATAATCAAAAGGTAAATACACAATTCATACATAGGAGGGGATTCATACGAACAAATGTAAAAAGTTAATAATAGGTTTTATGACAATCCTTATGGTATTGTCTGTCGATGCCGGATTTGCCCAAAAAGGAAATGGAATTCCGAGTAATGTATATGCGGAGACGACGGTCTATGTGACACGAACAGGGAAAAAGTATCATGCGTATGCCTGCGGAAATGGCACATATTACAAATCTACGTTATCAGCGGCAAAAGCAAGAGGATTACAGCCGTGTAAGAAATGTAATCCGCCGACATCGGATTCCGGTTCAAGCAGCAACAAGAAGAAAGTAACATACAAATTAAACAAGAAAAGTGCAACGTTACTGGTGAAACAACATGTTAAGTTAAAAGTGAAGGGAACATCTTCAAAGGTGAAATGGACAACCAGTAATAAGAAGGTTGCAACAGTCAGTAAAAGTGGGAAAGTTATAGCAAAAGCGAAAGGGAAAGCAACCATTAAAGCCAAAGTAGGAGGCAAAACGCTTGCTTGTAAGATAAAGGTTGAGAATCCATATATATCAGATAAAGAGTTGACGATGCGGGAAGGTGAAGAGGCTTTTCTTGAGATAAAGGGATGTTCGCATGAGCCGGAATGGTATTGTGATGATTACGACATTGTAGAGGTTGAAGATGATGGAACAATCTTTGCAAGTGAAACCGGGGTAACAACGGTATATGCAACAGTTCATGGCCGGATTTTTTCATGTAAAGTAACGGTATTGCCTGTTACGGAAGATATAGAAGATCCGGATGTGGAGATCGAATATTGATCTTGTTATTATTTATTGTGATGGTATGAGGAGAAAATTGAAATGAAGAACAACACAAAGAATATCGCAAAGAAGCTGATTGGTTCATTTATGGCTGCCGATCTACCGTATCAGTCAGGAATTCATACGGAATGACATCCACATATCCAAACAGGTCATGGCAAACTGGATGTTCTTTTGCCGTGACCGAAAACATTCCCGGACATTTGCCCATAGTTTGCCATTTACGACACATACTTCAAAGGAGC
>HF987778.1 GCA_000431135.1 Clostridium sp. CAG:590 | reverse complement strand
AGAGGGGGGATTAAACTCCCCCATTTCTGGGCTTTTCTTGTTATCAAAACGTTAACAAAGAGATAATTTTTCAGTGGCAGGAAGCCATGCATCGAAATATTTTCAGAATCCCGTTCTATGTTTACATGGAACGGGATTTTTGTATTATTCGTGAAAAAATATGGAATGTTATGTTAAGTTGGGTTATAATAAATCCGATTACTATTTTATAATGATTTTTTAAAATGGGATATTATTTTGCGGATGATGCATGGTTTCGATTCGCAGATCAGATAAAGTAAAGGAGTGTAAGAAGATGACGAAAAAGGAGAAAAAATTACTGGCTGTTTTGATGGTTCTGATTATGGGATTTACAATGCTTCCCGGCAATTTTTCTGCTGCTATGAGTGACATAATCAACACAGCTACAGAAGTTTCCGAGGAGGACAAGCAGACTACAGAGAAGCAGACAGAAACAGCTACGACAGAGGTAGTTACGACAGCGGCAGATACTTCAATTGAGTCAACGGAGAAGGGAGAGAGTACCACTATGGCAGCAACGGTTGAGAGTTCAATAGTGGATACGGAGCAACAGACAGAGGCTGTTACAACGGAGATGGCCGTTAAGACAAGGGCAAATAGGAAAGTTAAAAAAATGAGGATGCCGGTTTCTAAGAGTGCAGGTACTCCTGCAAAATTAGATAATTATTTGGATGCGAGTGCCTGCCAGGTTACAATTGGCGGCGTTATTATTACACCCGGATCTTCAGCGCCGATTGAAGTTGCGTATAATGATAAGATCAGCATTAATTTGAATTGGAAGTTTGTGGATAATCAGTTTCCTACCAGTCAGAATGATAGCTTGACTTATGAATTGCCATCGAATATTGCATTTGATACATTTACCGGTGATCTGATGGATGGTAGTACAATTGTTGGTCATTATTATCTTAATGGCAATACTATTACATTAAAATATGATGCGGGTGAAGAAAGTGATGCATTTTTGGGACAAAGTGGACGACATGGCTCCCTGACGGCAACCGGTAAACTGGGAAATGACGTGTTAAATAATGGTAAAGGTGGACAGACTTCTTTTACATTTAATGCATTGGGCACGTTCAATATTGATATGAAGCGTGATGATAGAAACGATGGTGTGTCGATTCAGAAAATGGGTGGACGGTTAGATGAATCTACTATGACAGCAGAATATAAGTTAAAAATTACCGCGACAGGTCCACAGACGAATATTAAGGCTACAGACAAAATGGGAAGTAATCTGGAATTAGATGGAGAGCCTACTTATTGGGAAGATGAAGCGTGTACCAAATCATATACGGATAATGCACCGACAAAGAGCAATACAACGGATGGTTTTGTTGTTACCGTGCCGGCATTAAAAGATAAAACCATATTTGTGAAGTATAAAGTGAAACTGAAAGATGAGAAAGCACTGGTATATGATAGTTGGGATGATAAAGCTGGTGTAAGTAATTCGGCATCAGTTAGTAGTGATACTACGACAGATGGTGGAACATCGTGGAAAAATTTGGAATATACCAAAAGAGTTGTTGAAAAATGGGTTAGCAAAGATCACACGGTGAGTACAGATCAGTCAAAGATCACCTGGAAAGTTACAGTGAATCCGAATGGATATAATATTGCAGGCGCTAAGATCAAAGATATATTAGGGACGGAAGAACATCATGTTGGACCATATATTGATGGTACATTATCGTCCGCACCGGCACTTCCGGGTAATCCTACATGGTCAGATTTACAAAACGGATATACTTTTCCGGCGGGAACGGATAATAATACGTATATGATTACCTATGATACAGAGATGGGAGATGTGTCAACGACAGAACAATATACAAAGTCTAATACGATTCAGATCAATCCATATGGCAATACATATGATATGTCGAAGACAGATTATTGTACAATTGGATCCAACCATGAATATATTAAAAAAGTATGTGATACAACAGGCAATAGCAGTACTGATGTGGAATGGACAATTACAGTAAAGGTTCCGAAGGGTGGAAGTAGCAGTGACATGAGAGTGACGGATACGATTCCGGCAGGTATGACCTGTACAGCGTCAGATATTACAATTAATAGAGTTACAGGTATCACTCCATCGGTAGCAGGGAATACGATTACGATTCCATTTGGTGCTGTTGCGGAGGGAACATATACAATTAAAGTAAAAACGCATATAGATCCGGTTCCTGCGAAGGATACAACATATCAGAATACAGCAACTTACATAGATGGTACGGTTAATAAAAATTCGTCGGCAGATTATACATATAAGCCGGAACAATATTTGAAAAAAGAAACGGCTAATAGATCGGATTTTCCATGGGATTATAGTACCGGTATCAATTGGAAGCTGATCGTATCTGCTTTACCTGCGGATACGACAACGTCAATAATAGAAGATACACTTCCGGGTAATTTGAAATATAAGAATGGTTCCTTGAAAGTTTATGAAACAGACGATTGGTCGAGTGTAGAGAATAGTGCGTTAACGAATTCAATTCATGTTACGACAAGTAGTAATAAAATATACTTTGAAATAACAGGGGATGCGTTAACACATATTAAGACGGCGGGAAAGCAGCTTTGTCTGTTCTATACAACAGATTATGTGGATCTTAATCAGGCAATGACATCACAGGATTATGTCAATAAAGCATTCATTAAGGTAAATGATAGAGTTTGTCCGGAAGTACCGGCTACGGCACAATGGAAACAATTAAAGAAGGATAGTATTATTGATAAGACCGGGCAATATGATGCAACAACAGCACCGAATGTAAAATATACAATTACTGTAAATGAGAATGCTTTAGATCTGGATGCAGCGAGTGATCAATTGCTGCTAAAAGATGTTATGGGTTCTGCAATTGAGTATTATCCGGGAAGTATGAAGATAGATGGTGTTACAGCAACGTCGCAGCAGGTTAGTTATGATGCATCAACTCGAACGTTGGAGGTTAAGGTACCGGATAGTAAAAAGGTAGTGATTACCTACATGGGAACAATCACTTTGGATGTAGGAGCGGCATTAACGGATGCGAATTGTGTAAATAGTTGTTCGTTATCGGGTGTCGGTGATGCAGGAACAGATAAATATCGTCCAAGTGCTACGGCGGTTATAAAGAGTGCTGGTTCATCAACGTCCAATGGTGTTGTTATTCATATTGTGAAGCATAAAAAAGGTGAAACAACGAATTATCTGCCGAATGCAGAGTTTACATGTAGTGAAATGGCTTACAATGCAGCGACGGGAGTTGTAGGAACTGCAATCACGTCACAAACGGTAGCTTCTAATACAGTTGGAAAAGCATCGTTCTCTAATTTGTATCGGGCAAAATTATATAGAATCGTTGAAACTAAGGCACCAGCTAACTATAAAATCGATACGACACCAAGATATTTTCTGTTTAAAGAAACGGGAAATACCGGTACATATCCATCCAATGTAACTGAGAATGGTGTAAGCTATCCGGTTCATTTGGAAGAAGCAGTTACAACAAGCTATACTTATTCCTTCCCGAATGAGGCGATAACATCCCATCCGGTACAGATCAGTAAAGTGGATATCACAAGCTCAAAGGAGCTTGCCGGAGCGAGTTTGAAGATTACGGACAAGGCAACCGGGGCAGAAGTGGCTACATGGACTTCTGGTAGTGATAAGGATGCAGTGGGTAATCTTATCCCTCATACCATAACGCTTGCAGAGGGAACCTATATCTTGACAGAAACAAAGGCACCGGCAGATTACAAGGTAGCAGATCCGATTGAATTTACAGTTGCCGGTGATGGTACTGTGACTTCTGCAACAGCAGGAGCAGCCTCCGGAACAAAAGTCACAATGAAGGATGCAACAATAGACAAAGGTAAGTTGAAGATCACAAAGACGATCAGCGGTACGGTAACGAAGGAACAGGCGGAGGCTTCTGTACAATTTACGGTGGTGGACAATTCCGATCAGCATGTAGTAGGAACATATCAATTATCTGATTTTACATATGATGCAACGAATAAGATCTGGACCAAAGAATTGAATTGTAATGTAGGAGGATATACGGTAACAGAAACGGTAACGGCAATTGGTGGTTATATGTTGTCAAAGGTAAGTTATGTGATTGATTCTGCGGCAGCACAAGATGGAGAAGTCGCAACAGCAAACGTTACGAAAGGCACAACAACAACCGTTGCATATACCAATACATATGATCCTGCTGCTCATTCTGTGGATATCAGTAAAGTGGATGCGGCAAAAGGTGAGGAGATTGCAGGAGCAGAGCTGACGATTACAGATAAGACAAGTAATCTGGTTGTAGCAAAATGGACTTCGGGTGATAAGAAGGATGCAGCGGGTAATGTGATACCTTATACCGTAACGCTTGCTGCAGGCACTTATACTTTGACAGAGACAAAAGCACCGACAGGCTATGAAGTAGCAGATCCGATTGATTTTACAGTAGGAAATGACGGTAAGGTTACATCGACTACACATGCATCCAACATTGTTGGTGTCAACAAGGTGGTTATGAAAGATGTCAAAGAAAAACCGGGTACATTGAAGCTTACGAAGACGGTGGCAGGAACCGTATCAAAGGAAGATGCGGAAAAGACGATTCAATTTAAGGTTACAGATGCAGCGGGAACGGAAGTGGCGACCTACAAATTATCTGAGTTTACCTATGATACAGCAAGCAAAACGTGGACAAAGACATTAGATTGTACAGCAGGTAAATATACAGTTACAGAAACAGTTACGGATGTAACCGGATATACATTGACAAGTGTTACCTACACAATTGACAGTGGGGCGGCAACTACGGGAAAAGCAGCAGATGTTACGCTTGTGAAAGGGAATGTTACAACGGTTGCATTTAAGAACAGTTATCAGGAGTCGCCTACCACGACAGAAGCAACCACAACTACAACAGAGACGGCGACCGAGGTGACGACGGAAACGGAAGCAACAACGGAGGTCACAACCGAAGTAACGACAGAGCAGATTACAACGGACGAAGATAAGACAGAGGTTGATACGCACAGCAAAGAGACAACCGGTAAGAAGACCAGGAGCAAGAAGACAGGTGACACGGCACCGATCGCAGCAACAGGCGGTATGTTGTTGATTTCGTTAGTTGGATTAGGAGTTCTTTATCGGAAGAAAAAGAAGAATGATTAGTTGGATAATAAGAAGGTTTACAAGAAGTGGAAGAAGCAGGTTGCAAAGAATCGGGAATACAATTGTGGTGGAAAGTATAATAGTTCTGATGAATTATTGATCTTATCTACTTGTGAGTATTCAAAGGAGAATGGAAGACTTGCGATCCTCTGTAAACAGGTAAAATGCAAGAAGAATAAGTAATAATTACGGATTAACAACCGAAGTTAAGATATTTGCAAAATGTATTAAATAACTCGGAACAGTCTTAGAAGAACACCCCGATCATCACGGGAATGTGATGGTCAGGGTGTTCTTCATATTATCATTATGTGTGGAATCCAGAGTTCCATAAAAGACCTCTGAATGTACAAAAGAAAGTGTCGTGCCCTCTACCAGTGAACTTTGTACATAATACGGAAGTGTTACGCGTGTTCCGGCTGGAAAAAAGGTGCTTGTATCCAGAATGTCGTAAGAATCAATGTCAGAATAATAATCCAAAGGTTCTAGTTTGCAGAATATGCTATCGTCGTCATTGGAATAGAAGCAAGGATATCGATAAGATGGTTTTGTGTATAAGTTATCAATCTGGATCATTACTTTATAACAATCGTCATTGCTGAACTCGGAACCTGCCTGTAAGTCGATCGCATGGACGAGTTCCGGTTCGCTTGTAACTTGGAAGGATTGGTTGGTATAGAGCTGGGCTTCGTAGATCTTCTCATTGTAATATGCATACATACTGGGAATCTCGAGCATAAGAGCAATTAAGAGCAGAATATTAATGCCTAGCTTGCCAAAAAGCCATAGTAATAGTTTGGTTATAAAATGAGTAACAACAGATAATCCATTCATTATTCGCTCACCTCCAGGTTATCAATCTGATAAGAGTCTAAAATCTCGTTTGTTTCAGAATTCGTATGCTGAATAAGAAGGCTGGCAATATCATTTTCTTTTACTAAGAAATATACGCAGCCGTTCAAAAATTCAAAATTGGAACCGGTTCCGGTTTCTTCACGCCATTCATAATCTTTGCTGCCATTAGCATTTGCAATGTCATATTCACTGATTGCCTGTAGGTACTGACCGGATTGTGTATGGAGGGAAGGGGTGAAAGAGTGATATCCAAGCGGAGTATAAGGTCTGTTTGTATCTGCTGTGGAATCCGGTGTTCCGGTTTCTTTCATTGTATAATGAAATGCAACCAGCTGATATCCGTCCGGTATCTGGTAGCAGGTATCCGTTACATTGGATAAGTTGGTAATCGTCAGATCATATTGACTGTTATCTGTGTGAAATGAAATTGTTTCTCCGATATTTGCAGGAGTAGGGGAAATGATTTCAGACAGACTGTATTGTTTTTCTTTTGAACGTATGAGATAGTTCATGCTGAAAAATGGCACTGCAAATACAAGTACAATGGCAGTTAGTAAAACAATGGTAAGTGTGTGATTGGTCTTGAAACGATAGATCCGGGAGTCGTTTTGGGCAGTCCAGGCGGCAGTGTGAATTGCAGCTTCTTCCTTTTCTTCCGTGGCAGGAATAGATTCAAAATAATCCTCTGTCTCCTCTGTATAAGAATCCTCGTCTGGTTCAAAATCAGTTCCGCTGGTGTAGATATCTGTTACATCTTCTGCCGGAGTATCTAACCGGTAATATGTGGAACATTTCGGACAAAGACCTGTGTAGGTATCGTAGTCAAAACGTTTCCCACAATTGTGACATGTTACTTTCATATGTGTTCTCCCTTATTTCAAAATGTATAATGCAATATGTTTTATTATACCGAATCTGGAGGGGAAAAGCTATCGGAAATAAAAATATTACTGAATGAAAGTTACAGATTATGAGTTTTCTTTTCCTTGATAAATGGAAGAAAAGGAAATATATATTTTTGATGAACCGATGAATGGGCTTGATAAGCAAGGGGTTGTAGAGATACGGAATCTGATAAAGAATTTGAAAGAACAGGGCAAAACAATATTGCTTGCCAGTCATAATAAAGAGGATATTCATATATTGTGTGATAGGGTATATGAGTTAGACAATGGTATCATGCAGGAGCAAATATAATTGAAGAAAAGAGAAAAATAGCCAGCTATAGGAATTGCCTATAGCTGGCTATTTGAATTTCCTAGTGGACAAGTAGGAAATACCGTGGTAGTATAAACCTTGTAAACAGGTAGGAAATAAGAAATGGAGAGTGAAAACTATGAGATTCGTGAAATTCAATGATCGTGTAGCACTGTATCATTCGATGTGCAGGTGTTGCAGCAAGTAAGAATACAATAGTGAATTAAGGAAACATTTAATAATAAAAATACAGAGTGGCAGGACCACAGAAAGAGGTACGATTATGAGTAAGAAATCATATGCAGAAAGAAATTTAAAGTTTGAGACATTACAGTTACATGTAGGACAGGAACAGCCGGATCCGGTAACAGATGCAAGAGCAGTTCCAATTTATCTGACATCTTCTTATGTATTCCATAACAGCCAGCATGCAGCGGATCGTTTTGGTCTTCGTGATGCAGGTAACATTTATGGAAGATTGACAAACCCGACAGAAGATATCTTCGAGCAGAGAATCGCAGCATTAGAGGGTGGTGTAGCAGCCTTAGCAGTTGGTTCCGGTGCAGCGGCATTGACATATGCTTTACAGGGTGTTGCTCATGCAGGCGATCATATTGTAGCAGCAAAGAACATTTACGGTGGTACATATAACCTGTTAGCCCATACACTTCCAGATTACGGAATTGAAGCAACATTTGTAGATCCGTTTGATTATGATGCGATTAAGGCAGCAATCAGGGACAATACAAAAGCAATTGAGATTGAGACATTAGGTAATCCGAATTCAGAAGTTGTGGATATCGAGAAGATTGCAAACATCGCACATGAAGCAGGCATTCCATTGATTGTAGATAATACATTCGCTACACCTTATCTGGTTCGTCCAATTGAGTATGGTGCAGATATCGTAGTACATTCTGCAACTAAGTTTATTGGTGGACACGGAACAACAATCGGTGGTGTTATCATTGATAGTGGTAAATTCGACTGGACAGCAAGTGATAAGTTCCCATGGCTGACAGAGCCAAACGTATCTTACCATGGAGTTTCCTTTGCAAAGGATTGCGCTCCGGCAGCATTTGTTACATATATTCGTGCAATCCTGCTTCGTGATACAGGGGCAACAATATCACCGGTACATTCTTTCATATTTCTTCAAGGCTTGGAGACATTATCTCTTCGTGTAGAGCGTCATGTAGAAAATGCATTAAAGGTTGTACAGTATCTGAAAGACCAGCCGCTGGTAGAGAAGGTCAATCATCCTTCTATCTCAACAGATCCGGAGCAGCAGGCACTTTATAAGAAGTATTTTCCAAATGGTGGAGGTTCTATCTTCACATTTGAGATCAAAGGGGATGCGAAGAAAGCACAGCAGTTTATTGATGAGTTAGAGTTATTCTCACTGCTTGCCAACGTTGCAGACGTGAAGTCATTAGCAATCCATCCGGCATCTACCACACATTCAGAGTGCAACGAGGCAGAGTTGTTAGATCAGGGTATTAAGCCAAATACCATTCGTCTTTCAATCGGAACAGAGAACATTGACGATATCATTGAGGATCTTGATGAGGCATTTAAGGCAATTCAGTAAATAGAATAGATCTTCCCGGGTATATTAATTATAATTACGAAATGAAAAAGGGTTACCAGATTACAGGTAACCTTTTTTCGACGTTACGTGGTATGGTTGTAGGTGACGAATACAGGTTTGTGTGGTATGATGATTAGCAGTTCATAATAAGGCAGATATGTTAGAGGAGTATATATGTTAGACCAGTTTTCGAGAACACAGTTATTATTAGGAAAAGAAGCAATGGATCGGTTGGCACAGGCCAGAGTTGCCGTGTTTGGAATCGGTGGTGTAGGTGGATATGTAGTGGAAGCACTTGTACGGAGTGGAGTTGGCGCGATCGATCTGATCGATGATGACAAGGTATGTCTGACCAATCTCAACCGGCAGATCATTGCAACGAGAAAGACGATCGGAAAATACAAAACGGAAGTCATGAAAGAACGGATTCTGGATATTAATCCGGATTGTAAGGTGGAAGTGCATAATTGTTTTTATCTTCCGGAGAATAAAGATGAGTTTGATTTTACGGCATATTCGTATGTCGTAGATGCGGTGGATACAGTAACCGCAAAGATTCAGCTTGTGATGCAGGCACAAGAGACGAACACGCCGATCATTAGCAGTATGGGAGCAGGCAATAAGCTCAATCCGGCAGAATTTGAGGTGGCAGATATCTATAAGACTTCCGTGTGCCCGCTTGCAAAGGTAATGCGCCGGGAATTGAAGAAACGTGGTGTCAGGAAGTTAAAGGTGGTATATTCGAAGGAGAAAGCCATCCGCCCGATTGAAGATGAGTCGATCAGCTGCCGGAATCAATGTGTATGTCCGCCGGGAGCAGCGAGAACCTGTAATGAACGGCGGGATATTCCGGGATCGACCGCATTTGTGCCGGCAGTTGCAGGTCTTATCATTGCATCAGAAGTGATCAAAGATCTTGGCGGTGTACAGGCTCGATAATTACGGTATGGATCGCGTCAGGCAGAAAAAAGTCAGTGGTATGAATGAATCAGTGTTTACAGGAGATCATGCAGGAAGGAATATAAGATATGTTCAGGAAGAAGATTGAGGAGATAGAACAGGATAAGCGGGACAAACAGATCATTGATCTGAGAAGCCCGGAAGAATATGAGAAAGACACATATCCGGGGGCTGTGAATCTGTTCTGGGAAGAATTAGAAGAACACAAGGATGAGATTGCGCAAGATAAGCCGGTCTATCTCATTTGTTATACCGGACAGAAGAGTGATGAGATAGCGGAGAATCTGGTTGAACAGGGATATGAGGCATATAGTATTCAGAATGGTTTTCATGCTTATCTACGGTTAAAATTACAACGCATGATGGAGCAGGGCGAAGAGCCGGAGATCAACTGTAAGTATGTGGAACGCAGTATTGTCAAACGGTTCCGCAAAGAGATCTGGCGTCCATTTGTAAAAGGAATCAATGAATATGATATGATTCAGGATGGTGACCGGATTGCGGTCTGTATCTCCGGTGGCAAGGATTCCATGCTGATGGCAAAGCTGTTTCAGGAGTTGGAACGGCATGGAAAGAAGAATTTTGAGGTGGAATATCTGGTCATGAATCCCGGATATAATGACATCAATTATCAGACGATATTAGATAATGCCAGGTTCTTAGAGGTGCCGATCACCGTGTTTGAATCCGATATCTTTGATACAGTGGCAAAGGATGATATTGGAGGTTCGCCATGTTATCTGTGTGCAAGAATGCGCCGGGGACATCTCTATAGCCAGGCACAAAAGTTAGGTTGTAACAAGATTGCATTAGGACATCATTTTGATGATGTAATAGAAACGATCGTTATGGGTATGCTATATGGAGGACAGATTCAGACAATGATGCCGAAGATTCACAGTACGAATTTTGAGGGCATGGAATTGATCCGTCCGATGTATCTGATCAGAGAGGATGATATCAAACACTGGCGTGATTATAACAAACTGCATTTTATTCAGTGTGCATGCCGGTTTACCGAAAGCTGTGCATCCTGCGGAGGAACGGAAAAGGGTTCGAAGCGTGCAGAGATCAAAGAGCTGATTAAGATGCTCAGCGAACGGAGTGATGTGATTGAGAAGAATATCTTCCGAAGCGTGGAAAATGTGAATCTGAATACGATTATTGCGTATAAGAAGGATGGCGTGAAACATCATTTTCTGGATGAATACTAATGGAGGTAAGAGATGGTAGATATTATAATAGTAGGAAGCGGTCCGGCAGGAATGTCGGCTGCGGTATATGGAAAAAGGGCTGGTCTGTCGGTACTTGTGATTGAGAAAGTATATTACGGAACCGGTCAGGTGGCAGAGAGTAGCCATGTAGACAATTATCTGGGAATACCGGGTATTAGCGGATATGAACTTGGCGAGAAGTTCCGTTCCCATGCGGAAGGCCTGGGTGTGGAATTTAAGGATGGCGAAGTGATCCGGTTTGAGAAAGCAGCCGATCGCTGGTATGTACATTTGAAAAATGGTCAGACATTAGAGAGCAAGACGGTGGTATATGCAGCGGGAGCTGCGCACAGACACTTAGGTGTACCGGGAGAAGAAGAATTTTCCGGCAAGGGTGTTTCCTACTGCGCAACATGTGATGGTGCATTTTTCAAAGGAAAAGATGTTGCAGTAGTTGGTGGTGGCAATACCGCTATGGATGATGCTATCTATCTAGCGGATATCTGTAATAAAGTGTATCTCGTACACCGAAGGGATGTGTTCCGTGGAGATGCGACAACATTGACTAAGCTGAAAGAGACAGAGAATATTGAACTGGTCGTTCCTGCAAAGGTGCAAGAGGTGAAAGGCGAGCAGGTTGTGACGGCGTTGCAGTTAGAGGATGGCAGATCATTGGAGGTATCCGGTGTATTTGTGGCGGTTGGCATGCAGCCTGCAACGAGTATGTTACAGGGTATTGTTCTTATGGATGACAATGGTTATATTATTGCAGATGAGACAGGCAAGACCTCAGCAGCGGGCTTCTTTGCAGCGGGAGATGTCAGAACGAAAGAACTTCGGCAGATCATTACGGCAGTTGCGGATGGTGCGAATGCAGCCACTTCTGCTGAGAGATATATTCGGTTATAGACGGGAAGAAGAGATTATTTGAGATAAAATAATCTCTTTTTTCTTGACATATTGGTTAGTTGAGACTAACATTAGGTATAACAATATAATTTATGAGGATATAGGAGAGGAAAATATGATAGTAAAGAAATTGGATGAGCAGAAGGTTGGCAAGATTGGCCATGCATTTGGATATTATGATTACGGAAAGGAAAAGGGGCTGGTATCCTGTTATCGCAGTCAGGAGGCTGCAGCGATCTATATTAACGGGTATGTCCGGATGGCGGTAAAGGGCGGATTGCTTCATACTACAAGTGAAAAAGGAGAGGCCTATATTGCTTATAAGGTTCCGGGTCAGAAGATAAGTCTTTCTGCCGGAATAGAATTAGTGAAGGCATTTTTCCAATCCATGACTATATCGGAAATGGTGCATTTTTTTAAAGCGATGTCTAAGGGTGGTGCAGGGCTGCAAAGCCGGATGGATAAGGAGAAGAAACCATATATCTTTGTTGGTCTGGTCTGTGTGACAGAAGAGTATCAGGGACAGGGGTATATGAGAAAAGTCATGGAGATGGCTTTTGCCGAAGGCAACCGGCTTCAGATTCCGGTCATTTTGGATACAGATGCACAATCAAAATGTGATAAATATATGCATCTTGGTATGCAGTTAGCAGGAACAAGAGATTGTGGAGAACATGGTAAATTATATGATCTAATCAAATATCCGGATGCACCACAGGGGAAATAGTATGCGATAGGAAATGCACATGAGAATAAGGCAGGGTATTTTTTTACTCTGCTTTTTATATTTTTACTTGCAATATACCCTATGGGGGTATATAATGACGACTATAGATATGAAGTTTGTTATGAAATGTATAGGGAAAGGTATAGGGTTATGGAGAACGCAGATAATAAGGAACAGGAATCATGTCCAAAGTGTTGTTGTGAGAGAACAACGGAACGTTCGGAGAAGGAGTATAAGGATCTGATTCATCGTCTGAACCGGATCGAAGGACAGATTCGTGGTATCAGAGGAATGGTGGAGAAGGATTGCTATTGTGCGGACATTTTAGTTCAGGTTGCGGCAGCAAACGCAGCACTCAATAGCTTTAATAAAGTGTTGCTGGCTAATCATATCAAAGGCTGTGTGACCCGCGATATCAAAGAGGGGAAGGAAGAGACAGTGGACGAATTAGTGAAGCTGTTGCAGAAGTTAATGAAATAGAGAAAGAAGGATAACACGATGCAACAATATACAGTGACAGGAATGAGTTGTGCAGCATGTAGTGCCCGTGTAGAGAAAGCCGTATCGAAGGTGGATGGAGTTACTTCCTGCTCTGTCAGTCTGTTGACTAACTCAATGGGCGTGGAAGGCAGCGCAAGTGACAGTACAATTATCAAAGCAGTAGAGGAGGCAGGATATGGTGCTTCGGTGAAAGGCAGTTTGGCGAGTACAGAAGCTGGTCATACAGAATCCGAGGATGCATTGGCAGATAAGACAACGCCTGTTCTTAAGAAGAGACTGATCTGGTCAGTAGGATTTTTGCTTATACTTATGTATTTTTCTATGGGACATATGATGTGGAATTGGCCATTGCCGTCCTTTTTAGAAGGAAATCATGTGGCAATGGGATTATTACAGATGCTGCTTACGATCATTATTATGGTGATCAATCAGAAGTTCTTTATCAGCGGTGTGAAAGGTCTGATCCATCGTGCGCCAAACATGGATACGTTAGTTGCCCTTGGTGCAGGTGCGGCATTTGGTTACAGTACCTATGCTTTATTTGCCATGACAGGAGCACAGGTGCGGGGTGACATGGATGCCGTCATGATGTATATGCATGAATTCTATTTTGAGTCGGCGGCGATGATCCTTACCCTGATCACGGTTGGTAAGATGTTAGAAGCAAGGTCGAAGGGTAAGACAACCGATGCCCTGAAGGGACTGATGCAGTTAGCACCGAAGAAAGCAACATTGTTAGTAGACGGCGTGGAACAGATTGTGGATATCGATCAGGTGAAGAAAGGCGATCATTTTGTCGTACGTCCGGGTGAGAATATACCCGTGGATGGTATCATTATAGAGGGAAATAGTGCGGTAAATGAGGCGGCGTTGACAGGAGAGAGTGTGCCGGTGGATAAGGCAGCAGGAGACAGCGTATCAGCGGCAACGGTCAATCAGTCCGGTTTTCTTACCTGTGAAGCAACCAGAGTCGGAGAAGATACGACTTTATCCCAGATTATTAAGATGGTGAGTGATGCGGCAGCAACCAAGGCACCGATTGCCAAGGTGGCAGATCAGGTATCCGGCGTGTTTGTTCCGGTAGTTATTACAATTGCCGTGATTACCATTATAGTATGGCTGTTGGTTGGACAGAGTGTTGGATTTGCACTGGCGAGAGGAATTTCCGTATTGGTAATCAGTTGTCCTTGTGCGTTAGGATTAGCGACACCGGTTGCGATTATGGTAGGAAATGGTGTGGGTGCTAAGAATGGTATCCTGTTTAAGACAGCTTCTTCCTTAGAGCAGACCGGAAAGATTCAGATCGTGGCATTGGATAAGACGGGGACGATCACAAATGGAACACCGGAGATCACCGATCTGGTTCCGGCAGAAGGGATATCTGAGCAGGAGTTGTTGACACTGGCATATGTATTAGAGCGTAAGAGTGAGCATCCACTGGCAGGAGCCATTGTCCGGTATATAGAGCAGCAGCCGGATATAATAGAACAGGCAACAGATCTGGAAGTAAAAGAATTTGAAGCCTTGCCGGGAAATGGTCTTTCAGGTAAACTAGATGGTGCAATTCTTTTCGGAGGAAATGCTTCCTTTATCAGTCAGAAGGCAGTCATTGGAGAAGAGATTCGGAAACTGGCAGAATCCTTGTCGGAGGAAGGCAAGACACCGTTATATTTTGCAAAAGATGACAGGCTGCTTGGTGTGATCGCGGTAGCAGACACGATGAAGGAAGACAGTCCGCAGGCAATTCGGGAACTGAAAAATATGGGAATTCATGTGGTCATGCTGACCGGTGATAACGAGCGGACGGCACAGGCAATCGGAAGATTAGCCGGTGTGGATGAGGTGGTTGCCGGAGTTCTGCCGGAGGGCAAGGAAAGCGTGATCCGGTCCCTCAAAGAAATGGGAAGAACCGCAATGGTAGGAGATGGAATCAATGATGCTCCGGCACTGACCAGAGCAGATACGGGAATTGCGATTGGAGCAGGAACCGATATTGCCATTGATGCCGCGAATGTCGTGCTGATGAAGAGTGAGTTGAGGGATGTACCGGCTGCTATCCGGTTAAGCCGGGCAACGCTCCGTAATATCCATGAGAATCTGTTCTGGGCATTTTTCTACAATGTGATCGGTATTCCGTTAGCGGCCGGTGTGTATATTCATTTACTCAGTTGGCAATTGAATCCGATGTTTGGAGCAGCAGCGATGAGCCTGTCCAGCTTCTGTGTGGTAACGAATGCGCTGCGGCTTAACTGGTGCAAGGTATATGATTCCAGGAGGGATCACAAAATAAAGTCAAAATATGCAATGTCGGTATCTGTGCTCCGTGGAGTACAAGAGGATACAGATGAAGCAAATCATAAGGAGGACATGACAATGGAAAAGACGATGAAGATTGAAGGAATGATGTGTGGTCACTGCGAGGCAGCCGTTAAGAAAGCGTTAGAGGCGCTTGATGGTGTAAACGAGGCGATTGTAAGCCATGAGAAGGGAACTGCAATTGTGAAGTTAAATGCCGATGTGGCTGATGATGTTTTGAAAGAGACTGTTGAAGCAAAAGATTATAAAGTTACAGAAGTGAAATAGTGATATTATTTAAGCTGCAAGGGTGCCGGTAAAAGGCACCCTTGTATTCTTTTGTTTGACAAGGAAGCAAAAAATGATAGTATAAGCAGTAGGGATACATGTTAGGAGGAAAGAGCGTATGACACCGAAACAGACATTTTATGAGAATCAGGCAAAGTCCATCATTCACAAGTTAGAGGCAAGGAAGATGGAAGGATATTATTGCCCGGACAAAGAATCTGCGAAAGCCAAAGTATTAGAGTTGATCGGACCGAATAAGAAGGTTGTAACCTATGGCGGTTCCATGTCACTTGATGAGATCGGAGTGAAAGAAGCGGTCGAGGAAGCCGGACACGATCTGTTACGCCGTGAGAAATATGTGACACCGGAAGAGAAGAGAGAGTGCTTTGCAAAACAGACCCTTGCGGATGTATTCATGATGAGTACGAATGCAATTACATTAGATGGGGAGCTGGTAAATATTGACGGTTCCGGTAACCGGGTTGCCTGTTTGTCATTTGGACCAAATGAAGTGATTGTAGTAGCAGGTATGAACAAAGTGGTTAGCAATGTGGAAGAAGGGATTGCCCGTTCCCGCAATTTTGCTGCACCACCGAATACCGTACGGTTAGGCTGTGATACACCATGTGCAAAGATCGGGCAGTGCGGTAATTGTCTCAATGATACGATCTGCTGTCAGATAGTAGTGACCAGAGCATCCAGAGTTCCGGGAAGAATCAAGGTGATTCTTGTAGGAGAAGAGCTGGGATACTAAAGATAATCGATGTCTAAAAATATTGACATAAATATAGACATGCTGTAAAATGTGTCTATATTTATTTTTTAGACAAAGGAGAAACGCTTTGAATTACTATATCTACGCAAAAGATCAGGAAAATGTCTTACTGTTTGAAAACGTTGTGAATATGGTGGTTGATAGAGAGGATTCAGTATATTATTCAACGGAAAGTTCGAGAAGTCATAAGGAGTTAGAAGCAGTCAAGCAGACCTGCAATTATAGTGATGGAATTATTATTTACAAGTTATCTGCACTTGGAGCGACCGATACGGAGATAGATGCACAACTGGAATGGTTTATCCGGCAATCGATCCGTTTGATCATCTGTACGATACCATCCACGTATCAATATGGAATCGGGCAGCCGGTGAATAAGGCAGTGCTTGCTACAATCCGACAGTCGTTATATGGAACAGGTGGTTTGCCATTTCGGGAACACAGACGATCGAATGCCGGGAGAAAGAAGATTGCATTTCCGGATAACTGGGAACAATTGTACAAGGAATGGGAGCAGAAAAAGATATCGTCGAAGCAGTTTATGGAAAGTGCAGGACTGAAGAAAGCAACATTTTATAATCTGCTTGCGGAATATCAACATTGCAACTCATGAAACGATATGATACAATGGTAGCAATTCGCTTGCTTGCAAGAGTGAGTTGTTGAATACGGTCATGAGCTATGCTCATGGAATAGAATGAAAATTTGTTTGTATACAGGGAGAGAATACCATGGCAGATAATATGGTGGAACAGATTAAGAAACTGAAAGAAGAGAAGGATGTTGTCATTCTTGCACACTATTATGTAGATGGACAGGTACAGGAGTTGGCGGATTATGTTGGTGATTCGTATTATCTGGCAAAAGTGGCTACGAAAGTAAAGGAGAAGAACATTCTGTTTTGTGGTGTATCCTTTATGGGTGAGAGTGCTAAGTTATTGAATCCGGGTAAGAAAGTTGTTATGGCAGATGAGAATGCAGATTGTCCGATGGCACATATGGTAACGGTAGAGCGGATCGCTGAGGTACGCAAAGAATATGACGGGGATGTTGCGGTTGTCTGTTATGTGAATTCGACAGCAGAGATCAAAGCGGTTTCGGATGTGTGTGTGACTTCATCGAATGCACTTCGTGTAGTGAAGAAGATTCCGCAGAAGAATATATTCTTTGTTCCGGATAACAATTTAGGCCGTTATGTGGCACAACAACTGCCGGACAAGCATTTTATATTCAATGATGGCTTCTGTCATGTACATAAGAGTATTTCCAAGGAAGCTGTACAAGAGGCGAAGAAGGCACGACCGGATGCGTTAGTGTTGACACACCCGGAATGTACAATGGATGTATTGGAGATTTCTGATTTTATCGGAAGTACCTCTGAGATTATAGATTATGCAACAGCAAGTGAGGCCAAGGAGTTTATTATCTGTACCGAGATGGGTGTATTTTTTGAATTGATGCAGAAGAATCCGGATAAGAAGTTCTATTCCGTAGGACACAGACAATTCTGTCCGAATATGAAACTGGTAACCTTAGATAAGGTATTACATTCACTTGAGGTGATGGAACCGGAAGTAATCCTGCCGGATGACATTATGGACAAAGCAAAACTGCCATTGGAGAAGATGTTAGAGCTGGCGGAGTAGGAACGGATTTTGTAAATGATATCGATAATATAATAGGAAATGTATAATGTATATAAGAAAGTCATCATGGATGGCTTTCTTTTTAACATAATTTACATATTTTTTTGTATATATTTCTGTTGTATTTTTTACGAAAACGTATTACACTATTCATGGAGTGGAGAGTGTAAGTGTTGATAAGGAGGACGTTATGCGTAAGAAGTCACATATTTCATTGGCAAAGCATATTGTACAGATTTCGGATATCAAGAACTTTGATGAACATAAGAAGGCATTTTACATTGGAAGTATCTTGCCGGATTGCAAACCATCCTTTTTGACGAAGAGACATGAGATTACGGGAACATTTGATTTAGTTGAGAAAGGTATGTATAAGTTGACACAGGGGTATCATCGGATGGATGAGTTGTCAACGATGTATTTTACCAAGCTTGGTGAAGTGATGCATTATATTGCGGATTACTTTACATTTCCGCATAATAAAGAATATCCAGGAACTATGAAGCAGCATTGTGTATATGAAGGACAGTTGAAACATAAGCTGCGTGAATATATTGGCAATCTGAATGAAAGAGACATGAAACGTTGGTGGGCAGGTCTGCAGTTGGATGATCTCAACCGTTTTACCAGTGTTGCAGATATTTGCGATTTCTTGAAAGAGGAGCATCGTCGATACATTCGCAGAGGAATCCATTCAGTGGAGGAAGATTGTAAGTATATTGTAGGCATTTGTTCAAAAGTTGCATTTGCGATACTGCATGTCTGTAAGCTTGCAATGATACCGGAACCGGTATACGTTACGGTTCATTAGACAATAGAAGAAAGAATAAGAGAAAGCTGCTACATGGGAGAGCGTCCGAATGTAGCAGCTTTTTGTGTAATTATTTATGATTCATCCGATTTTTTCTTTGAAGTTATGATATAGATATATAAGCTGGTGAGAAGTCCTATTGATGTGATAAAACCGACCATGTAGATGGTTGGATTGGTTTCGTCACCGGTCTTAGCAGATGTGGTGGTCGGCTGGGCAGATGCGGTGGTTGCCTGTTGTGTCGTTGTAACAGCTTTCTGTTTAACATATAGGTTGGTAAATACAGGATTTTCTACATATTCTGCCTGAATTGTCATAGTACCATTTCCGTAACGTGTTACCTGAATGATTACCGGATAGCAGGAATCGTCATAGTGTATATTTGTCTGTTCATCATTGACCTCTACGATATAGTAGAGGTAGAATCCGGCATTCTCAAATGTGATTGGATCAAAAGAAATGTTACCGGAGGCATCATTTTGTGCCGTTGTAATGGTGTTGTTGTTAGCATCCATAATACGGAATGTGAATTGTTTGTCGGATAAAGTATGATCTTTGAGAATCTTTTGGGCATGAATAGAAATGTTGACTGGTGTGTTTGGAATAACAGGCTGTGTAGTTGGCTGTTCCGTGGCTGGTTCTTCCGTGGTCGGTTTTTCTGTGGTTGGTTTCTCGGTAGTAGGAGCTTCGGTAGTTGGCTTTTCGGTAGTCGGCTTTTCGGTAGTAGGA
>HF987777.1 GCA_000431135.1 Clostridium sp. CAG:590 | reverse complement strand
GTCTCACTCACGCTGTGCAAGGGTAAAAGTGCAGAAATACAACATGTTTCAAAGATACCTTATATTTACCCCAAATGAGCCATTATATATAATTAAATCATCGATAGCGTAGCAAATAAAACAAGCGCATATCAAAGAAGGAGGGCTCATTATGAGAATGAAAAAATTTGTATCCGCTGCTTTAATGGCAGCAATGGTAACCGGTTTAGTTGGATGTGGTGGAACAGATAATGTAGACACATCCTCTAAGGGAAGTGATACTTCTGCTAAGACGGAGGCAAGTGATGATGCAGCAACAGGAGAGACAAAGGACGTGAAACTGACTGTATGGGGACCACAGGAAGATCAGGCACCGGTTGATGGTTACGAGGAAGGAATTCTCAAGGCAATGTGTGACAAGTTCAATGACGAGCATCCGGAGTGGAACATCACATTTGAATACGGTGTTTGTTCTGAGGGAGATGCAAAGGATGTTGTAACCAAGGATGTAGCTGAGGCAGCAGATGTGTATATGTATGCAAATGATCAGATCCCGGTTTTGGTCGATGCGGGAGCATTAGCAAAGCTTGGTGGATCTACAGTAGAGGACATAAAGGCTGATCAGGATGAGAAGATGGTATCTTCTGTTACATATGAAGATGGTATCTATGGAGTTCCATTCACTTCAAATACATGGTTTATGTACTACGATAAGAGTAAATATTCAGATGAGGATATTGCTTCCCTAGATACAATGATGGAGAAAGACTTAGGCGATGGCGTTACCAACTTTGCATTCCCATTAGACAATAGCTGGTATGTGGCTTCTTTCTACTATGCAGCAGGTGGTACATTATTCGGAGATAACGGTGATGATGCATCCGCAGGATGTACCTTTGACAGTGCAGAATGCGTAGAGATGACAAAGTATCTTGCAAAATTAGCAGCAAATCCGAAGTTCTCTTGTGAGAAAGAGGGAAGTAGTATTGCCAAGTTCCAGGAAGGCAAGCTTGGTGCATATTGTTCCGGTTCCTGGGATGCAGCAGCGATCAAGGAAGCGTTAGGTGATAACTTCGGCGTAGCAAAGATTCCTACCGTAAATGGTGGACAGATGAAGTCATTCGCAGGAAGCAAGGCAATTGGTGTGAATCCACAGTGTAGTGATCCTGAGGTTGCTGTAGCATTAGCTGCATACTTAGGTGGTGAAGAGTGCCAGCAGATCCGCTTTGAGACGAGAGGAATTGTCCCAACTAACGCAAATGTAGAAGCGTCTGACGCAGTAAAAGCAGATGCTGTAGCAGTAGCACAGTCTGATGAAATCGCAAATGCAGCAGTAATCCAGCCAATGTTATCTGAGATGGGAACATACTGGACTCCGGCAGAAACAATGGGTAAAGAGCTTGTGCAGGGCGATGTAAATGATTCTAACGCAGAAGAGAAGACAAAAGCAATGGTAAAAGGTATCTTAGGCGAATAAGAAGTATCCTTCGAAATAGGGTTGCCACAAACTGTGGCAGCTCTCATTTCGAGCATAATAGCAAAGGCTGGGCTGGCGTTGTTGGATGATATGTAAGAATNGTTGTTGGATGATATGTAAGAATAACATATTATTTTTAGATATCATCTAACACGGCAAGGTGTATATGAGGAAGAAAGGAGATTAGAGGGATGAGAGCAGGAAATAGTATAGATGAGATCAAGGTAAGAAATGCAATCCTTCATGGGGATGTCTTAACGAAGCTGAGTATACTTTTCATGGGACTTGGAAATATGGCAAGAAAACAGATGATCAAAGGTCTTATGTTTTTGGCAGTTGAGGCAGTATTTATATTTTATATGGTAACGAGGGGAGCAGGGTTTATCAAAGATTTTATCACTCTTGGAACTTCGACAGGGGAGGAAACGTTTAATGAGGCAAAGCAGATTTATGAATACACGCAGGGAGATAATTCCATGTTGTGTTTGCTGTATGGTGTTATTACATTTTTTGTGATCGCGGCATTTATCCTTGTATGGACAGCTTCCCTGAAATCAGCATATAAAGCACAGGTGATTACGAAGAAGAAACAACATTTGCCAACATTTGTGGAAGATGTGAAATCGTTGTTTGACAATAATATTTATAAATTATTATTAGCACTTCCTGTTGTATGTGTGATCCTGTTTACGGTTATGCCATTAGTGTTTATGAGCTGCATGGCATTCACGAATTATGACCGGAACCATCAACCGCCCGGACAGTTGTTTGACTGGGTTGGATTTGCTAACTTCAAAGAACTGTTTAATGCAAACAGTGGGCTTGGAACTGCGTTCTGGCATGTGCTTGGATGGACGTTGGTATGGGCAGTATTTGCTACATTACTGAATTATATTTTAGGTATTATCTTAGCAATGGTTATTAACAGAAAGAAGACAAAAGCAAAAGGATTTTGGAGATTTATATTTATTTTATCCATTGCAATCCCGCAGTTTGTATCGTTGTTGGTAATGCGGACAATGTTACAGCCGGAAGGCGCAGTGAATGTATTATTGAAACAGCTTGGATTGATTGAAAAGAGTCTTCCATTCTGGACAAATACAACATGGGCAAGAATTACGATCATTGTTGTAAATCTCTGGATTGGCGTTCCGTATACGATGCTGCAGACAACAGGTATCTTACAGAATATTCCGGGTGAATTATATGAGGCAGCTAAGATTGACGGTGCAAATAAGGTTGTGATCTTTTTCAAGATTACATTACCATATATGTTGTTTATTACAACTCCTTATTTAATCACACAGTTCATTGGTAATATCAATAATTTCAATGTTATTTATCTGCTGACAAAGGGTGCGCCGGCAGCGATGAGTTATCATAATGGAACAGCCGGTAAGACAGACCTTTTGGTAACGTGGTTATACAAATTAACCATCGACATGAAGGATTACAACTATGGAGCAGTCATTGGTATTATGGTATTTATTCTTTCCGCAGTATTCTCGCTTGCAGCATACAGAAAAACGGGAGCATATAAGAATGAGGAGGAATTTCAATGATGAAAAATAAGACAACAGGAATTAAGAAAAATAAAGAGAAAACAAGTACAGTCATTGGAAACATTCTGGTACATGTTGGATTAGGCATAGTAGCTTTCATATGGGTCTTACCAATTTTTTGGGTGATCATGACATCGTTCCGGGCAGGCAAGGGTTCTTACTCCACAACATTTATTCCTCAATCGTGGACCCTTAGCAACTATACGACATTGCTGACGGATACCGATATCTTCAACTTCCCAAGATGGTTTGGAAATACATTATTTGTAGCGATCATCTCTTGCATTTTAGCAACTTTTTATCTGGTGTCCATTGCATTTGTTATGTCGAGACTCCGTTTTAAAGCCAGAAAGCCAATGTTAAATGTAGCGTTGATCCTTGGAATGTTTCCGGGCTTTATGTCAATGATCGCCGTATATTATATCTTAAAAGGAATTGGTTTGACCCAGGGTAATCTGAAATTAGTGGCTTTGATCTTACTGTATTCTGGTGGTGCATCAATTCTGCAGTTTTATGTAGCAAAAGGATTTTTTGATACGATTCCGAAGACAATCGATGAAGCGGCATATATTGATGGAGCAACGAAATGGGATGTTTTCACAAAGATTACAATTCCGCTTGCTAAGCCAATCATTGTCTATACCGTATTGACTTCATTTATGGCACCATGGATTGATTTCATTATGGCAAAGGTTATTATTGGAACGGATGCACAGTATTATACGGTGGCGATCGGTCTTTGGAATATGTTGGAGAAAGAGAATATTTATCAGTGGTATACAAGATTTGCAGCGGGTGCGGTTCTTGTATCCATTCCGATTGCGATTCTGTTTGTTATCATGCAGCGTTATTACACCGATGGCATGTCAGGAGCGGTAAAAGGCTGATGGATATATGACATAAGTGTAGTATAAGTTATAATTGCATATGTAAAAGGGATAGATTATAATCGGTTTGTGTGTGGCTGATGATGATCTATCCTTATTTTGTTATCAGATAATCAGAGTATGATACCGGTAGAGGTTAAGTGCCGGGGGTTAAGATAGAAATGGAGAAAGTATGAAGAAAGTATGGATGATAGGATGCTTGCTTATGTCAGGCGTGCTGCTTACGGGATGCAGGCAGATGGATACGAAACAGAATACAAAGGAAACAATGCAGGCAAATAGTGAGGAGATGCAGGAAGCGGAGACAACACCATATGGTAAGTATCCGGAATTGGTGACTTATACGTTGGGTAAGATGTCCGGGGAGAATAATTCGAACATGCCGGATGGTGATACTTATGAAGATAATGCATATACTAGATACTTGCGTGATATGTTGAATGTACAAAATAAGGATGTATTCGAAGCCAGTGACAATGAATATGATGATATTGTATCTATGGCAATTGAGACAAATGATATTCCGGATATTATGGTTGTCAGTACAATTGAAGATGTGTTGAGACTGGCAGATCTTGATATGATCGAGGATTTGTCCACCGTGTATGAAAATTGTGCAAGTGACCGGATTAAGGATATTTATGAAAGCTATGGGGATGATTTTTTTAATAATATTACGAGGAATGGTAAGATGCTTGCTATTCCGGAGACGAATATTGAAGATGGACCATTACTATTATGGATTCGGAAGGACTGGATGGATCAACTGAATCTGAGTGCACCGGCTACGATGGAAGATGTGGAGAATATAATTGCCAGATTCATTGCAGAAGATCCTGGAAATAACGGGGAGGGGAATACAATTGGGCTGGCGTGCGATTCCAATCTGGTAGGAGAGAGTGGATATAGTTATGAATATCAGATGGATGTATTATTTGCCTGTTACAATGCTTATCCGAGACAATGGTTAGTGGAGGAGGATGGTGCGATCTGTTATGGTTCTACAAAACCGGAGGTAAAACAGGCATTGGAGAAATTGCATGATCTATATGAGAAAGGCATTATTGATAATCAGTTTCTTGTGCGATCAACTTCTAATCTGATCGAGCTGATACGGGATGGACGGTGTGGTGCATTCTTTGGACCATGGTGGGCACCGAATAATCCGTTGATGGCAGCAAAGGAGGAGAATCCGGATGCTGACTGGCAGCCATATATGATCGCAACAGATACGGATGGAAGTGTAAGCTATTGTAAACGGAATCCAAGTTATAAATATGTAGTTGTACGGAAGGGGTATGAGCATCCGGAGGTAGCAGTTAAGATCTTAAATGTAATGTATGATTATCTTCGATATAAAGATCCGGATGCGGAGGAGATATCAAAGTATTATCAGTTGAATGTGGATATGACGGCAAGACCGCTTAGTATTAATGTGGATTATAATGATGCATTGGATCGGTGTTATGATGATCTGCAAAAGGCGATAAAGGGAGAGCTGGATGAAAAAGATATGGAGCTGCTAGAGGTATCGTATTACCGGTCCTGTCAATCTTATCTGCAGCAGCCGGAATCTGTGACAAGTGAGGATTGGGCGGCATATACGTCAAGGATTGTAGCACCGCAGTTGATCCAGAATGCAAAAGTGAATATGATTCCAACTGCATATTTTGCACAGACGCAGTCTATGCAGGAAGAGTGGTGGAAATTGAGTAAGCTTGAACAGGAGATATTTTTACAGATTGTAACGGGAGCAGCAGACAGCAGTTCTTTTGATGAGTTTGTGACAAGATGGCATACGGAGGGTGGTGACCAGATCACGAAAGAGGTAAATGAAGCCATAACTGTTCAATAATTATTGTGAATATTTTTACAATCTTGAAATTCTGTGTTACAATAGGCAGATGAAAGGAAAGGCAGAATTGTCATGGGAAGACGGAACAGACACAGAAATAGAAGAGACCGATACGGAATCTATGAGATACCGGAGTATCGTCCGGTAAAACGTAAGAAAAAAAAGAAACCATTTACGCTGAAGACGTTCGGTAAATGGGTTGGATTAGTTGTTATATTATTGATTCTGGTGTATGGAGTTTCATTTGGAATCAAATACAGTATGCGGAACAAAGCATTGTCATTGTATGAAAAAGAGGATTACACGGCGGCTGTGGATCTGTTTAAGGAGGCATTGAAGCCGGGACTGCCGTTGTTGGAATCATTTGATAATGATGTACGATTTTATCTGGCGGATTGTTATGTCAATATGGGTGAATATGGATTGGCATGTCATGAATATAGCAAGATCCGGGTGTGGTCTGATAAAAAAGATACACAGTTGGATTATCTGGCAAATGTGGCATACGGGTTACAGCTATATGAATGGAAGGATTACAGACAGGCACTTCCAATCCTGTTGCAGGCATACGAGGATGGATATAGTGATCTGGTACTATATGTCGGCAGTTGTTACGGACAGACCGGAGATCTGGAGAATATGCAGATCTATTATGATGTATTTTTACAGAAGAATGCCATGAACAGTTTTATGTACGCACAGTATGCGGCAATTGCGTTGGATGAAGATAAGATGGATGAGGCACTTTCTTATATAGAGGCAGGCAAGCAATTAGAAGATCAATCCAATATAAAGGAAGTATTATTTGACGAGATCGTATATTATGAGAAACTGAAAGATTATAATACGGCTTATGACAAGGCCAAAGCCTTTGTAGAGGCTTATCCGACAGATGTAGATGGCAAGAATGAGTATGATATATTGTATACCAGACAAACAGAGTCGAAGCAGGAATAACGGAGGTATTTTGTGACCAGATTTTATGAGAACGGGACAGAGCAGGAAAAGGTAATTCTTGTTTCTGTATATGAAAAAGGCAGATTTCAGGATGAGGAATCATTGAAAGAATTAGAAGAGCTTACGAAGACCGCAGGAGCAGTATGTGTGGGAACCCTTACGCAGAATCTGGAAGCTCCGAATCCGGTGACTTATCTTGGAGCGGGCAAATTAGAAGAACTACGCACAATGCTTGTGGCATATCATGCTACAGGCATTGTTTGCGATACAGAACTTACACCGGTTCAGATGAAGAATCTTTCGCAGATCTTAGACATTAAGATTATGGATCGGACAATGATCATATTGGATATCTTTGCGGCAAGAGCCAATACCAGAGAAGGAAAGATTCAGGTCGAATTAGCACAGTTGAAGTATAATGCTACTATGTTGGTGGGACTTCGACCATCACTCTCAAGATTAGGAGGCGGAATTGGAACAAGGGGACCGGGTGAAAAAAAATTAGAGATGGATCGTCGTTTGATCCGCGAACAGATATCCAAATTAAAAAGAGATTTGGAACAGGTAAAACAGCATCGTGCTACGCAGCGCAAACAGCGGAGCGAGGGGAGTTATCCGGTTGTGTGTATTGTGGGATACACTAACGCGGGCAAATCTACGCTGCTGAATCATCTGACACAGGCAGATGTGTTAGAAGAAGATAAATTGTTTGCCACGCTCGATCCTACAACAAGAACATTGAAAATGCCAAATGGACAGACAGTTTTGCTGACAGATACCGTTGGTTTCATTTCCAAACTGCCGCATCATCTGATTCAGGCATTTCGTTCTACATTAGAGGAGGCAAAATACAGTGATCTGATCTTACATGTGGTGGATGCTTCCAATCCTGAGATGGATCGTCAGATGTTTGCAGTCTATGAGACACTGCGACAGCTAGAGATAGGGGATAAGCCTGTTATTACGGTATTTAATAAGATTGACCGGTTAGAGGATAAGCCGATTCTCAAAGACTTAAAGGCGGAGGCGACCGTTATGATCTCTGCAAAACAGGAGATTGGGTTTGATCATCTGTTTGATGCGGTTGAATATGTGGTTCGAAGTCATCAGGTTTACATTGAAAAGATTGTACCGTATAAGGATACAGCACGGTTGGCAAATGTCCGCAAATACGGGCAGTTATTAGAGGAAGAATACAAAGAAGATGGCATTCATATAAAAGCGTATGTACGTCGGCAGGAGGATATATGAACGTATTAAATGTGGAAAATGTATCAAAAGTATATGGCGATAAGGTATTATTGGATCAGGTTTGTCTTGGGATAAATGAAGGAGACAAATTGGGTGTGATCGGTGTCAATGGATGCGGGAAGAGTACATTTTTAAAGATGATTGCCGGAATCTCCGGAGTTGATAGCGGCAATATTATAAAGAGAAATCAGTCAAGTATCGCCTATCTGGCACAAACAATGGAATTTTCTATGGATGACACAGTAATGTCTTATGTGACAAAGGATAAAGTGAGCTCAAACCCTAATTGGAATATTGAGGCAGAGGCAAAGACAATCCTAAACCGGCTGCATATTTATGATCCGGAAGGAAGGCTTGCAACAATGTCCGGTGGAGAGCAGAAACGCGTAGCACTCGCAAGAACACTGCTTGCACCTGCGGATATTCTGGTTTTGGATGAGCCGACAAACCATTTGGACAGCGGCATGGTACGTTGGTTAGAAGAATATCTGATAAAATACAAAGGAATTCTCATCATGGTGACACATGACCGATATTTTTTAGATCGTGTGACGAATAAGATCGTGGAGATTGATAAAGGAAAACTGTACACATACGAAGCAAATTATTCCGGCTTTTTGGAGTTGAAACAGGCAAGAATGGAGCAGGAAGCAGCAAGCTACCGGAAGGTACAGAGTGTGCTCCGGACAGAGATTGAGTGGGTGAGACGGGGAGCACAGGCACGGTCTACGAAGCAGAAGGCAAGATTGGAACGTTTTCAGGAAATGCAGACAATGAAAGCACCGGAACAGGATAAGCAGGTGGAGATGGATTCCGTTGCTTCCAGAATGGGAAAGAAGACGTTAGAGATCGATCATATATCCAAAAGTTATGGAAATAAAAAAATAATTTCGGATTTCACATATTATACAATTAGGAATGAGAGAATAGGGATCATAGGAGAGAATGGTTGTGGTAAGACAACCTTATTGAGAATCATATTGGGTTTAGAACCGGCGGATAGTGGAACGGTTACAATTGGAGAGACAATTAAGATCGGATATTTTTCACAGATGGTAGAAGATATGAATCCAGAAGAACGAGTGATTGATTATGTGAAAAATGTTGCGGAATATATTCGGACAAGCAAAGGAACAACAACTGCATCCCAGATGTGTGAACGTTTTTTGTTTGGACCGGAGACGCAATATAATCCAATCGGTAAACTATCAGGAGGTGAGCGCCGTAGGTTGTATCTGTTAAAGGTGTTGATGGGTGCACCGAATGTATTGATCCTGGATGAACCGACCAATGATTTAGATATTACAACACTTGCAATTTTAGAAGATTATTTAGATGCGTTTGAAGGAATTGTCATCACGGTATCGCATGACCGCTATTTTTTAGATCGTGTGGTGAATCGTATATTCGCATTTGAAGGAAATGGAATCATCACGCAGTATGAAGGAGGTTATACCGATTACTACGAAAAAGCACTGGCAAGCGGAAAGCTGGTGGATTCTATGGCCGCACCGGTGAAGGGAACGGACAGGGAGAAGAAACCGGACAGCCGCAGCACATGGAAGAATAACCGGGAAGAGAAGATAAAATTTACATATAAAGAGCAGCGGGAATATGAGACGATTGATGCGGATATTGCAGAGTTAGAGGAAAAGATAGCGGCAATTGATGTGGCAATGGGCGAGGCAGTCAGTGACTATAACAAACTAACGGAATTATCTACTGAAAAAGAAGAACTGGAACAACAATTGGAAGAGAAAATGGATCGCTGGGTATACCTGAATGATCTGGCGGAACGCATTGAAAATGCAAAATAGGCATTGTGTTATACCGAAAAACAATGTATTATGTAAATCAGAACAGAAAATTGGACATACAATGGATAGGAGTTGGGTGGATGTACCAGGAGAAGAGAAGAATCAGAAAAGGAATTATAATTTGGCTGCTAGTTGGAATTGGCATGTTTTTTTTGCCGGTGAAGGGAAATCAGGTAAGTGCTGCAACAACTTGTAAATCAGTAATTTCATATCCGGGCGAAACCAGAGCAAAGGTTAACATAAGAAAAAAAGCCGGGGTAAGATACAAGAGTTATGGAATGGTCAATAAGAAAGAAAAAGTGATCATCCGTGGATATGTTACCAGTGGTGGAATGAAATGGTATAAATGTAAGACATATGTGAAAGGTAAGGTAAAAGAGGGTTATATCAGTGCCGCATATGTGAAACGGCAATCAAAGCCAAAGGGAATTGTGAATGAAAAGGTCAAGACAACAGTGAATGTCCGGAAAAAGGCAAAAACTTCCTCATCTGTGGTGGCAAAGATTGAAAAGGGTTCAGTCGTAAAGGTAACAGGAATTAAGAAGGTATCTAATTCATCTTATTGGTACAAAGTGAAGGTGAAATATAAGAATAAAACAAAAACGGGATATATTTTGTCAAAGTATGTGACGGTATCCGGAGCGGTGTTGGGATCCAAGTCCAATACGGGTGATTCTACCCACGAAGTTTCAGAGAAAGAAGCGTATGTGAATGAGAAGGTATCGACAACCTTAAATGTCAGAAAATCAGCAAGTACCGGCAGCAGTGTTCTGGCGCGGATTCCAAGAGGAACGATTGTTTCAGTGATCGGAGAGAGTGGAAGCTGGTATAAGATTAGATTAAACTACATGGGAAAGACCATTACAGGTTATGTGGCAAAAGAATATATTACAATCAATAAGAAACCGGCAGATAATACGCCGGTAAGTAATGCCGAATTTTCAGCTATTTTATCTGCATTTCCGGAAAGTTACCGGGCAAGTTTGCAGGCTTTGCATAATACATACCCAAATTGGAGATTTCAGGCGGTGCTTACCAATCTTGATTGGAATACGGTGATTGCAAATGAGAGTGTGGTCGGAAGAAATGTTATGCAGAGTAATTATCCAAGAGGAACAGCGAGTCTGGCGCCATTTTCTTATTTGTCAACTGCATCTGGTGCATATAACTGGGGAAAAGATACATACACAGTCAAAGATGGAGCAAATTGGTATAGTGTCAATTCACAGGTAGTAGCACATTACATGGATCCTAGAAACTTCCTGAATGATACGGACATCTTTCAGTTTGAGACATTATCGTATGATGATTCACACAGTGTGGATGTTGTACAAAGTATTTTAAATAATACATTTATGAAGGGAAAATATAGTGTGAAAGACTCTGCTACCGGAAAGACGGTAAGTGGAAGTTATGCGCAGGCATTTATGGAAGCAGGTAAGAAATCTGGAGCAAATCCATATTTCCTGGCGGCACGTTGTAAGCAGGAAGTCGGAGCGAAGGGTTCAAATTCTACTAGTGGTAATTATTCTGGATATAAAGGAATCTATAATTATTATAATATTGGTGCTTCTGATGGAACAAATGCAGTTGCGAAAGGACTTAGCTTTGCAAAGAGCGGTACAACGTATGAGAGACCTTGGACGAACCCATATAAGGCGATTGTTGGAGGGGCAGAATATATTGCAAAGAATTATATCAATATCGGACAGAATACATTGTATTTTCAGAAGTTTAATGTTGCACCGGCAAATAAAAACCAGTTGTATCTGCACCAGTATATGACAAATGTACAGGCACCGTACTCAGAAGGCAGAAGCACAAGAGCAGCATATCGGAACATTGGAGTATTGTCCAATACGATGATATTTAGTATACCAGTTTATAATAATATGCCGGCATCGGCATGTGCTTTACCTGCTGTTTCTGGTAATCCGAATCCGTATCTGTCATCCATTACAGTACAGAATGCAGCAAACACATCCGTAAAGGGTACGTTTAACACGCCGTTCGCATACAATGTATATAATTATACGGTGACAGTACCATCGAATGTAAGTCAGGTGCTTGTATCGGCAAGTGCAGTCAGCAAATATGCACAGAAGACGGATGGTGCAGGGAAGGTATATACATTGTCGGGAACATCTACAAAGATTGTGATAACAGGAATTGCACAGAATGGGGCAAGACAGCAGTATATTCTAAACATCATCAAACAGTAATTACCCTTGCACAGCGTAAGTAAC
>HF987776.1 GCA_000431135.1 Clostridium sp. CAG:590 | reverse complement strand
TCACTCACGCTGTGCAAGGGTTATCAGGTTCAAGGCTCCCTCCGGTTGCCCATACAATCTGCGTCGCATTAGCAATACTTTGTGTCAGATCATGTTCCTCAACATATTGTCTGAATGGCTCACTATTGTACTGCATCACACCCGCAAGACCTGCAACACCGGAAGGCTCTACATATATTCCTTCTTCATCCAATATCGCCCTTTGGTAACGCTGCAGATTTTCATCGGACACCGTAATGCATCCAGATATAATATCTTTCATCATATGGCATACATAACCGGAAGGTCTTGCAACTGCCAAGCCATCCGCTATTGTATGTCCACCAAGACCAATATCATACACGGAAATATCATTTCCTTTACCGCTTGCCATTCCCAACATAAAACACGGCATCTCAACCGGCTCCACAAAGAAACAATGCACCGCATCCCCATACATTTGTTTGAGTCCATATGTGATTCCTCCCGGAGCACCCCCGACACCACACGGAATGTAAACCAATAACGGATGTTTTGCATCAACCGGAATCTTCTTATTATAGAGTTGCATATATAACCGCATAGCTGCCGTTGCGTATCCCATAAACAGATCTTCCGAATTCTCATCATCTACAAAATAGCTCATTGGATCCTGTGCAGACTGATCCCGCCCACAACGTACGGCTTCACTATAATCACTCTCATATTCTACAACTGTCACACCATATTCCCGCAACATATCTTTCTTCCACTGTTTTGCATCTGCGGACATATGAACAATTACCTTAAATCCCAGTTTTGCGCTCATAATTCCGATACTCAGCCCGAGATTACCCGTCGAACCCACCTGAATACAATACTTACCCAGCACCGCCCGATATTCATCCGAGTCAATGATCTTATAATTATCTGTCGCCCGGAGCATACCTTCCCTCATCAAAATCTGTTCCGCATGTTTGAGTACTTCATGAATGCCTCCTCTCGCCTTCACAGAACCTGCAACCGGAAGATGTGCATCATCTTTTATCATAATATGCGCAGATACCGGGATTCCTGTTTTCTGAATCCATTCTTTCAGCCTTTCACATTCATATAATTCCGACTCGATCAAACCAACTTTTGCTGCTGTTTCCGGAAACGCACTGGCAATATACGGCATAAAGCGCATCAAACGATTCTGTGCCGCCTGCACTTTATAGAATTTCTCACCTGCTATGACAGAGTGTGGCTGCACACTTTTTATATCCTGATTTATCCACACAGTCTCTTTTCGATCTTTTAAGTCCTGTATCACCATATTCTCCATTCACGTTGTCCTTTCTCCTTACAAATTGATGCACTGCATCCTACCCATCTTTTCTGACCCAAGTATTTGAAATAACTGATTCCCCTTTTCAGAAACATCTCCTGCCGATACTCTTCTATCGAGAGACAACTCCACATACATTCAATCTTATCCGATCATTTTTTCATTGTACGGAAAAAAATATATACTGTCAATAAAGCTTTACATTGCCTGTTTCGCTACTATGATTCAGGATAAACTGCATCCCGGCAGAAAAGGCGCATACAGTTGTCCGGTTTACCATGTACTGCTTGCGCCTTCTTTCATTCATTTAATATACTTATTCTTTGCAAATATGTCTTGCAACATACACCCCACTCGCAGATGCATGTGATAAGGAATGTGTCACTCCGCTTCCATCACCGATCACATATAGTCCTCTATGACAGCTTTCCAGATTCTTATCCAATTCTACTTCCATATTATAGAATTTTACTTCCACACCGTATAACAACGTATCATCATTCGCCGTTCCCGGTGCTACCTTATCAAGTGCATAGATCATCTCAATAATTCCATCCATGATACGTTTCGGAAGCACAAGACTCAGATCACCCGGTGTTGCGGAAAGTGTCGGTGTGACAAGCCCTTCCTCAATTCGTTTTTCGGTACTTCTTCTTCCTCGTACCAGATCTCCAAAACGCTGAACGATCACTCCGCCACCTAACATATTCGACAAACGGGCAATACTTTCACCATAACCATTACTATCCTTAAATGGTTCTGAAAAATGTTTTGCAACCAATAATGCAAAATTGGTATTCTCTGTCTTCTTTTCGTCCCCTTCATAGCTGTGACCATTTACCGTAATAATACCGTTCGTATTCTCATTTACCACAATACCATTTGGATTCATACAGAACGTCCGGACATTATCCTCAAACTTTTCGGTTCGGTAAACAATCTTGCTCTCATATAATTCATCCGTCAAATGCGAAAAAATAACTGCCGGCAATTCCACGCGGACACCAATATCCACACGGTTGGATTTGGTAGGAATCTGTAACTCTCTACAAACCTTTTCCATCCATTTACTGCCGCTTCGTCCAACAGAAATAATGCATTTATCACAGTCAAACGCACCCTTGCCGCAGATAATACGATATCCATCCTCTAAGAGTTTCACCGTCTCAACCGGTGTGTCAAAATAGAACTCAACGTGATCTTTCATCTTATCATACAGATTCTGTAATACCACATAGTTAATATCCGTGCCTAAGTGGCGAACCGATGCATCTAATAAATTCAACTTATTCTGCAGGCAGAGCTTCTTGAACTTCGTTCCTGTTGTGGAGTATAGTTTTGTTCCCTCTCCACCATTTTCCATATTGATCTCATCTACATATCTCATCAGATCAACAGCCTGTTGTTTTCCAATATACTCGTATAATGTGCCGCCAAAATCATTCGTAATATTATATTTACCGTCTGAAAATGCACCAGCACCGCCAAAACCACACATAATAGAACAACGTTTACAATTAATACAACTCTTTACCTTTTCTCCGTCGATCGGACACCGTCTCTTCTCTAACGCATATCCTTCCTCAAATACTGCGATCCGGCAGTCCGGTTTCTGTTTCATCAATTCATATGCCGCAAAGATTCCTCCCGGTCCAGCCCCAATAATAATAACATCATATCTCATAAATGAACCCTTCTTTCTGTATAGATTAGCAAAGCGCCTTTGCTATCCTATGGCAAAACTTTTCTTTCGTCAAGCTTTATTTATATGATATAGTCATCCCCACCTTGTGCCTGTTCTAACAGATCCTGAATCGTAATCCCTTCAAAGTATTCTTCTACTACTTTCTGCAAGCCTTCCCACATATGCAGCGTTTTGCAATAGGAAGCCCGTTCACATCGATTCGGTTGTTTTTCCAGACAACTGACCGGCGCAAAACTTCCCTCTGTAATCCGTAAAATGCTACCAACTGTATATTCAGATGGCTCCTTGATCAAACGATACCCGCCACCTTTTCCGCGCAGAGATTGTACAAAATCATTCCGGCTTAATATCACTACGATTGATTCCAGATATTTTTCTGATATTTCCTGTCGCTTGGCAATATCCATAAGCGGAATGTATTCTCCCGTATTGTGTTGTGCCAGATCGATCATAACCCGTATTGCATAGCGCCCTTTTGTAGATATTTTCATTTTCGTGCACCTCCTATAACCTACTTTATCACAGGGTTACTATAATTTCAATCCCTCGAGCGAGCAGGAGGGAAAATCCCCTACTCGAAACGACATTATCACCTCTCATTTCATGACTTCGTCATTTGATGATGGACAGTCGGCAAATACAAATTTTCGTGCAAGCGCGAATTTGTACTTGGCTCATTGTCTACACAAAAAGCCGGCGATTGCATATCCTATGCAACCACCGGCTTCTCAAAAATGTCAAAAGCTTATAATTCTATTCCTTAATTGTTGAACAGCGCTGTTGATAAGTAACGATCTCCTGAATCTGGAAGAAGTGCTACGATTGTCTTACCCTTGTTCTCCGGACGGGCTGCCAAAATTGTAGCCGCTTTCAATGCTGCGCCGGAAGAAATACCAACTAAGATTCCTTCGCTTACTGCAAACTTTCTACCCTCTTCAAATGCATCATCATTCTCAATTGCGATAACTTCGTCATATACCTTGGTATTCAATACTTCCGGTACAAATCCAGCTCCGATACCCTGAATCTTATGTGGTCCTGCTGTACCATTTGACAATACCGGGCTGGTAGCCGGCTCTACTGCAACAACCTTCACATCCGGGTTCTGTGATTTCAAATATTCACCAACACCTGTTACGGTTCCACCTGTACCAACACCTGCAACAAAAATATCAACTTTGCCATCTGTCTGCTCCCAGATCTCCGGACCTGTTGTTTCTCTGTGTACCTTTGGATTTGCAGGATTAACAAACTGTCCAAGAATTACGGAACCCGGAATAGTTTCCTTCAATTCATCCGCCTTTGCAATCGCACCTTTCATACCTTTTGCACCTTCTGTTAATACAAGTTCTGCACCATATGCTTTCAAAAGATTTCTTCTCTCAACACTCATTGTATCCGGCAATGTAAGAACTGCCTTATATCCCTTTGCAGCGGCTACTGCTGCAAGACCGATTCCTGTATTACCGGAAGTTGGTTCAATGATGGTTGCTCCCGGTTTTAATAAACCTTTCTCCTCAGCATCCTCGATCATTGCAAGTGCAATACGATCTTTTACAGATCCTGCCGGATTCAAATACTCTAACTTTGCAAGGATTGTCGCATCTGTCACTCCTGCCTTCTTAGAATAATTATTTAACTTTAAAATTGGTGTTCCTCCTATTAATTCTGCTGCACTTTCTTTAATCTGACTCATAATATGTGTCCTCCTATATTTTCTTATTTTCCTTAATTCATATCTTCTTACTAGGAATTGTATGATTAGATTATAGTCACTCCCTCTCCATTTGTCAACACCCTTTTTTATATTTTTTTGAAAACGTTTACAGTACACAAAAAACAGACACTTAAAATCTCCCGGATACCATCCAACAAAAAAACTTCCACAAAAGATTCCGATTGTATTGAATCCTTTGTAGAAGTTCTTATCAAAACACTATATTCAACTGCTATACACTGATTCCGATTCCATAAGCCCCAGGGCCTGTATGTGCACAAACGCTTAAAGACAACGGACTATAGAATACTTCCGCACCCGGAAATGCCTGCCGAACCTCTTCGACCCATTTGGCTTTTTCTTCCTCTGTAAGTCCTGCACCCGCTGCTCCAATAATCTTCTTGTTCTCAAAATCAGGGAAACGCGTCTCAATATCCTTTGCAATTGCGGAAAGCATTAGTTTCTTTGCTTTCTTCATTCCTTTTGCCTTAGCAAATGCATCCAGTTTCTCGCCCTGTATTGTAAGAACCGGCTTAATATTAAGAACTGCCGCAACCGTTGCTCCGGCTGCTGTAACACGTCCACTCTTTTTCAGATATTCCAACGTATTCACTGCAAGATAAATACTCGAATCAAATGCCTGTTCTTCCAGGATATCCTGTATCTCTTTTCCGGACTTTCCTTCCTCTTTCAGTTGAACCGCCGTCTTCACTGCAAGTACCATGGTAACGGATATACGATGATTATCCACCACAAACACCTTATCTTCATAATCCAGTGCAAGACCTTTTGCTGACGAGCAGGAACTACTCAGCCCACTCGACATTGGTATATATACAATCTGATCATACCCATCGGCAAGAATCTGATCCCACATATCCATTACGTCTCCCGGCGACGGCTGAGATGTCGTGACATCTTTGCCTTCTTCCAAACTGCTAAAGAATTCTTCCGTTGTGAGATTCTGTCCCTCAAAATACACATTACCATCAATAATAACCGGCATTGGCAACAGATATACCCCTAATTCTTTTGCTTCCGCATTGGACATCCCCGTATTGCTATCTGTCATGATCGCTATTCTCATACATCATTCCCTTTTCTAGTTAAAAATAATCTCAACCTATACTACAAAACAATATTATAACATACCCTTTTCTAACATTCAATCTTTCAAGATTCAAAATCTGTTCAAAAATCAATGAATGGTGCACATTATTCTAATGCCTTATCCTTGTATTGTGATAATTCCTCTATATATTTCTTACCCAACGGACTGATCACTGCTCCCTTGCGCACCAGATATCCAATTGTCATCACTTCATCAGAATCCAGCTTAACCGCACAATAATCCGATCCATTCAAATCTTCGCAAATAATTCCAGAACATAATGTATATCCATTCAATCCAACCATAAGATTAAGCAGTGTGGCTCTGTCATTTCCTCGAATCAACTGCTTGTAGTCATATGTGCTTAATACCTCTTCTGCAAAATAAAACGAATTATTGTTGCCCTGATCAAATGCCAGACACGGGTATTCTTCCAATTCCTCCAAAGAGATCAACTGACGGTTTGCAAGAGGATGCCCCTTCCACAAATATACATAAATATGGCAATCCATTAAGGCATGAAACTCCAGTCCATTGGTATGGAACAGCTTTTCCAACACTTTACGATTAAATGCATTCACATATAAAATACCGATTTCACTCTTAACATTCTTAACATCTTCAATCACATCATATGTTCTGGCTTCCCGCACTGCAAATTCATACTCATCCATTCCAAACTGTTTTACCATCTGTACAAAAGCATTTACCGCAAAGGCATAATGCTGCATGGAAACACTGAACTTTTTCTTCGTCTGCTGCTTGGATATATATTTATTCTCAATCAGTTCATACTGCTCCACAACCTGCCTGGCATATCCAATGAACTCTTCTCCATCCGGTGTTAAAGAAATACCACGATTCGTCCTGCGAAATAATTCAATTCCCGTTTCCTCCTCTAACTCCTTTATCGCAGCCGAAAGACTTGGTTGAGACATAAACAGGTTCCTCGCCGCCTCACTCATAGAATCTGCATTTGCCACGGTGATCGCATATCGTAACTGTGCTAATGTCATATTTATCCCCTTTCCAGTATCACTCTGTTATATAAAAAGACCTATGATCACACTTGTTCTAGTGTACCATAGGTCTTAAAAAATAACAATTTGCAATCTTATGAAACACTCAAAAGATTCCTGTTCTGTTCCTGCTTCCGGATAATCTTCTCAATCAAGTCACCAATCCCCTTTGCAAAATGATAATGTCCCTCCACATCCATATGCTCGCGGTCTGTCACACTTGGTTCGGCATAATCAGAAGCCGCAAGAAAATGTGAATTCCACTTCTTGGCAACCTGCCTGTATGTCTCCGGCAGCCCTCTTGATACCCACACAGAATTCTCATTAAATTCCGGATCATACCCTTCCGCTCCAACGCCTTCTCCTAACGCAATCGGCGAAACCACAACTATCTCTATCTTCGGATCAAACGTCCTCACAACTTCGACTAACGACTCCATTCCATCCGCAATCGTTTCTGCATCTGCATGGTATAATGTCTTACAGTCATTCGTTCCGAGCATCAGCACAACAATATCGATCGGGCTGTGTGCCTCCAAAAGAACCGGTAGCCAGGATAATCCTTTCCGTCCCTGTCTTACAGCATCCTCAAACACAGTCGTTCTTCCGCATAATCCTTCTTCCACTACCCGGTATCCGGACTTTCTGACCCTCCTATCCAATAAACTGGTCCAGCGGACACCCCATTCGTATCTTCCATTAACACCCGGAATCAACCCATATGTATTCGAATCACCAAAGCATAATATATTTTTCATAGTGGTTTCCCTCATTTCATACTATTCTAGTATGATTACTATACAATAGTTTTATTTTCTTGTCAACCACCTTTTTACATGAACAGAACAAACTTTCCTATAAAAAAACTGCCGGACAAATACATTTGCCGACAGTCTTTTTTTAATGATCAAAATAAGATATATAATCTATATGATATTTGCTATCCGGAAACAGATAATCAAACAGGTCTACAAAATAATCATCCGTCATACTCGCCATAAAATCAACGACCATCTGCTCCTTACTCGTATTCTCAAGATACGAATCATAACCATATGTCACCGTATTTTCCTTCACAAACTCAATATGATGCCGGTATATGACAGATTGTGTCTTCCCTTCCTTCATATCACGAAGTAATTGATTGTACATCATATGAAACATCGGACGGATATCATTTTCATAAACATGATCTACGGCCTCATTAAAATATATCTTCTCATAATTCTCTTTCTTGGTTGCTTTGATTGCCTTGTAATATTCTTCATCCATCACAATGCAGTCTTTCCCATAGCTGTTCTCAACAATATTGACAATCAGATTATTAATAATCTCCGGATTGCTCTTTCCAAAGGTGCGTTCCTCAAAGATACTCTCATCCGGAATTAATTTTGCCCGAACTGCATCCTGACGATCTTTTCCTAAATATGCGATCATATCACAAACCCTGACAACACACGCCTCCAACGTATACGGGATCAACCTGCCAATTGCCTTTTCGTCTGTATAACATTGCCCATATTTATCATCAAAATGCGTAAAATCCTGCATAGGCACCGGACGATATTCCTTCATCGCAAACTCTCCATTATGACAAAGTATTCCGTCTAATGTCTGCAGACTAACATTCCGATTCAGGATACCATCTAACACCCTTACACTATGCACATTGTGATTAAAATACATTCCGCACGCTTCCTGAAAACATTCACTCAGATAGCGTTCTCCGGCATGTCCAAATGGTGTATGCCCGATATCATGCCCTAACGCGATCGCCTCAATGAGATCTACATTCAGCCCTAACAGCGTTCCAATATTCCTTGCAATTCTTGAAACAAGCTGCACATGAAGTGCTCTTCTGGAAATATCATCATTCTTATAAAATGAGAACACCTGTGTCTTATCTGCATACCGGTTATAATATGGTGTATGCATGATCTTTTCACAATCCCTTACATATGCCGGGCGAAGCAGTTTATTGCGATCCCAATCCTGTTTTCTTCGGATTGCATCCTCATCCTTTGTCCGGTACGGGTTCACATATCCATTTTTCCGATCTTCTATTATTCTATTCTGCAATTCCTCTGACAGATCATAATATTTTCTTGTTTTCATAATCAGTTGATATATCCTCCAACAAACTCAAAAGTCTTATTATAATAAGCATTCGAATCTGCATATCTGCAATTACCATGTATCGCATTCGTAACCGTAAACACTTCGTGAGCAGATGCAGTTGCCTGATCTAACGCTTTGGTCATGTCTGCTGTCGCATAAGTATCCCCATCTCCCTGTATATACAAGATCGGGATATCCGTTTTCTTTACCTGCTTGACCGCATCTGCTTCTTTCAGGCTATATCCTCCCCATACCTTCAATACCGGATTGATCATGTTAAGTATCGGAAATGTTGGCCAATTCTCATGACGAACCTTATATTCTTCCTTAACAACATCCCATGCATTATCATATGCACCTTCTGCCACAATGGCTTTAACCGAACTCTTTACAGGTTCTCCTGCAAGCATCAATGCCGTGTCTGCTCCCATATCAACTCCATGAATTACAATTTCTGCATCCGGATAATCCTTTAGCAAAACATCAATCCAATTAATTACATCTAAACGATCCAACCAGCCCATACCGATCATAGAACCTTCACTCTCTCCGTTTGCCCGCAGATCCGGAAGCAGAACATTATACCCCTCCTTGGCATAATGCATCGCCACATCATACATATCCTCCATACTTCCACCAAATCCATGTAACAAAACAGCCCAGCGTTTTGAATTCTCATCTGTTACGATCTTTCTTGCTACGAGAATCTTTTCATCATCTGCCTCCATATTAAGCTTCTCTCTCGTAACTTCTTTCAACCATTCTTTTACATTTTCCTTCTCTGTCAGCTTATTTTCTGCAACAGCCGATGATTCTGTCATACTCGCTAAGCACTGTCGGTCTCCGCATCTGCCTCTGACAATATATCCTCTGGTGAGTAAAAATCCTCCGATTCCCACCACCAGCGAAAATACCACTACTAACTTAAACGCTGTCCAAATAATTTCCAAAAAGGTTCCGATCACTGTACCGATCGTGATCCGATCCTTTTCTATATTCTGTGCCGGTTCCGAAACCATATAAGGAGATTCCGCTTCCATCGTCGCTGCAAGTTCCTGTTCTGTTTTTTTCTCTATTTTTTCTCTTTCCGATTTTTCAGCCGCTTCTTTTTCGGCTTTTTCTCTCGTTTCTCTTTCGGTTCTTTCCTTTGCCTCTTTCTCGGCTTTTTCTCTCGCTTCTCTTTCGGCTTTTTCCTTTGCCTCTTTCTCCGCTTTTTCTTTCGCTTCCTTTTCAGCTTTTTCCTTTGCCTCTTTCTCAGCTCTTACCTTCGCCTCTTTTTCCCGCAACTTTCTTTCGGCTTTTTCTTTTGCTTCTTTGATCGCCTTTTCTTTCTCCGCTCTTTCCTCACTGGTAAGTTCTACGTTAATATCCTTCTTTAGCTGCTTTTGTGCATCTTTTAATAATTTGTTTACTTCCTCGTCCGTAACTTTCTTTTTTGCCTCATTTACATTCTTACCTGTAAGAATCTCATCCGCCATAAATATTATCCTCCATCCTCTGATACCTTTTCGTTTTATCGATATTTATGTAATAACGCAAGCATTGTGCGAACATCGCCAACCGGAATCTGTCCAGGTGCCGAAACTTCTCCGCCGCTGGCAAATGTAATAGCGGAACCAAATGTCTCTCCAACCAGCCGGCTGATCATGCCCGTTCCTCCCATCGACATCGTGACAATCGGTTTCTTGTTGCCCTTATCATAATAATCCGTCGTTGCCTGTAACAATGTCACTACGTCTTTCTCCGTTTGTGGCATTACTGCAATCTTCGCAATATCTGCTCCCTGCTGTCCCATATATTCTAATCGCCTTGTTATCTCATCTTCCGGCGGTGTTTTCTCAAAATCATGATTACTTCCAATCACATAAACCTGCTTTTCATGTGCAATCTTTGTAATCTCCATTAAAACCTGATCTTCCATAAATGCTTCTACATCCAAAAGGTCAATACATCCACTCTCACATGCCATCCGGCACAAATTCATATATTCTTCTACGGATACCGTTAATTCTCCGCCCTCATTGGAAGTGCGGATCGTAAACAATAAAACAGTCTCTCCAGCCAATTGTCGAGCCGATTCCAACAACCGTTGTGTTGCCTCTGCATCCCGGATATGTTCATACCAATCCATCCGAAGTTCTATTATATCTGGTTGAAGTTCCATAATCTGTCCGATATACTCCAATATTTCGTCTGCGGTTTGTTTTACAACCGGTATACATATTTGGGGCATGCCCATTCCAATTTCTATGTTTCTAATACACAGTCCTTCTATTCTCATTTGCAGGCTTCTCCTTATGTCATATTGCCTGATACATCATGCCAGCGTTCACAAACTACATTGTTTTACAATCATATATAAGGCACATATACTTACATATTATCACATAAATTACAAAAAGGCTATTTCTTAAAAAAATATTAAGAAATAGCCTTCTGTCTTATTCTTCTCTTGATAACTTTTTCGCCTCTAACGTCTCTACCGCCAGATCAATCTGTTCCCGCATCGCCTCTGTGATATTCGTCGTTTCTCCGTAATTTAAATACGCCAGGATTGTCAGCATTTCCGCTTCATTATCCACGAAATAACCGGTTCCCTCCTGCTCCATATTTCCGATATTCTTCACCAGTTCCAACAATTTGTTCGGCATCATGCGATAATCCCATGGTCCGATCTTTCGCTCTAACATAGTTCTTCCTCCAGTTCACCTGTAACTCTGACGATCTATTCTGCATAACCCAAAAGATTACCGGGCTCCCGTCAATTGATCAAATGGTCAATGATGAAAAGCCCGGCAATCCATTCTCGTCACGATTCTATCCAATTAACACTGTGGTTCGATCAATCCGTAAGTGTTGCCTTTTCTCTTATATACGACATTCACTTCATCCGTCTCCGCATTACGGAATACAAAGAAATTATGTCCTAACAAATCCATCTGCACACATGCTTCTTCCGGATCCATTGGCTTCACAGCAAACTTCTTACTTCTGATAATCTCAATCTCATCATCATCCGGAATATCTTCTTCAATAAATGATTTCTGGAAGAACGCCGCACTCTGTGCCTGATCGATCAGTTTCCTCTTATGTCTTGAAATCTGTCTCTCAATTACTTCTGTTACAAGATCAATGGATACATACATATCATCACTAACCTGCTCTGCACGAATGATATTACCCTTGATCGGAATGGTAACCTCCATCTTCTGTCTATCTTTCTCTACAGAAAATGTAACCTGTACTTCTGTATCCTCATTAAAATACTTCTCAAGTCTATCTAACTTCTCATATACTGCTGATCGTAAACCGTCAGTCACCTCAATATTCTTACCACTAATTATGTACTTCATGTCTGTCAACTCCTTCTCGTCTTATTACAGTCTGTCTTTGCCCCAATCTCCCACGAAAAGCTTGGTATCACAGTATCCTTCACTGCACTTTTCGTATCAACTGACTGTAAATATATTATACCATATCTCGTATTTTTTTCAATCAGAAAGTACAACATTTTTTTGATTTTTCTGTGTTCTTCGCCCGAAATATCTGTCAATTCTTTTTAATTTCACCGCATTTTTCGACATTTAATTTGTCAATCCCTTTGGAAAGATAGTTTTTTTTCAGCATTTTGCACAGAACATATTTTCTGTTTTTTACCGTGTTTTTCGGTCTCGTTTCCATATTTTTTTGTGGAAAATGTGGATAACTTTGTGCATAAGTCGATTTTACGGACTTTTTTATGTCTTTTTTGTGTGCAAAACTAGGTTTCATAATCACTTTACATAATATTATCCACTTTCAAAGAAATAATTTGTTTCACTTTTTTGTGCATTTCATCTAATTCAATCTTTTTCTTTATAAAATAAATGTAAAGATAATTCGACAACATTATCAGAATTGTGTGGCAAATCAATATATTGTGGATGCTCCTCTACGTTCAACGTCTCCTTTTTATAATCGTATGTATTTCTGCACATACTGCAAGCACTACTATAAATCCACATCCAACAATCTTGATACAAGTCTCTACCCATTCCGTAATCCTTTTCTGTTT
>HF987775.1 GCA_000431135.1 Clostridium sp. CAG:590 | reverse complement strand
TTCTATTTTTATACCACTTTTAGCTAAATCAGACTCATCAAATTCCCTTATAATTCTTGATATAGCCTTTGATTCTTCATCCATCGTATGCTTTTGAACTACTGTATAATATGCACCCGGCAAAGGGTCGTCAAAATCTATCTCCCAATATGTTTCACCCTTTTCAATTTCTTTTACTACTTCTTCAACTGTTTTTTGTGCATATTTTTTATATGTACTAGGGGATTTCCCCATTTCTATTAATATTTTCTGTATTACAGATACAGAGTCTTGTGTTTCTTCACTTCTATTATTTTCGCTATATGTACTCATTTTTTACTATTATTCCTTTCTTCTTTTATCTTAAAATAAATCCATGTATAAAATGATATATAAATTACATCAAGAACCATTGCAAGTCGTAACCCACCTATAGCTTTCAAATTAAACACTAACATAGGAATTGCACTCAAACCCGTAACCGAAACCAACATACCTGGCGGATTTTGAATATATCCACCAATTCCATTACGTAAATTGCTAATATCCATCGCAGTAAATATAGTTACAAAAACTAAAAGTACTATAAACATTATTATTCTCCCTAACATTTTTTTCTCTCTCACCTCTCATTTTTTTAATTAGTTGCTTAAAAAGCACCAAAGCCCGCGTTGATATGGCGTTTTTTTGTTGCTAAATATAAAAATCTCCCCATGATTTACGGTATTCCACAGATGCCCGATAAAATCATCTGTCTTAAACATCTTAGGTGTTGTATTCTATCATAAAACTTGCAACTGTACCGCAACTTGCAATAATTGGAAGT
>HF987774.1 GCA_000431135.1 Clostridium sp. CAG:590 | reverse complement strand
TCCGTCCCTCACGCTGTGCGAGGGTGTGATGCGAAATCTATTTGTTGGATGCTGCTTGCAGAACCGGTGGATTCATGCAGATAAAATCCGGTCTGACGTACAACAGCTTTTACATCTTTATTGTCTTCGCTGGTATGGCTGAATTGCGTATTTGCAGCACCAAGATATATGGCGCCAACATCCGCATCAGATAAGGACATTAACCGGTCGTTGCCGTTTGCGTCTTTTGTCCAGATCTTTAATTTGGAATATATGGAATCATTTTCGTCAATCCATCCATTACCGTCCTCGTCAAATTCTGCTAATTCTTGAAAACCGTTACCGGTTTTGGCACCAAACAGTTCGTTTCCGTCATCAATGATACCGTTGTCATTGCGATCTAATGCAAGAAAAGCGTTGCCTTCTGAGAGGCTTGCAATTTCTTCTTTTGTTCCGTCGCCGTCGATATCGAAAAACCAGGTTTGATCTTCAATTGTATCAGGGGCATCATTTAGTTTGAACACAAGTGGATCTGTCAGGATATATTGCGTTCCGGTGTGACTTTGTTCCATACTGGATTCAAATGAACGGCTCATTTCCATTGTCATATGGAAATCGATAGAGCGTCCGTCTTCGGTGATGACGCTGCCGGTTGTTGAAAAACTGGTAGTTTCCGATTCGGTGACGGTTAATTGTGTGTAGTCCGTCCGACACCATAAACTGCCCGGTTGGGATGAGTCTGTGGTGATGTCTAAAATACCACTGTCATCAGAAACCGTAATACCGAGAAGTTGTTGCCGGATACGCTCCATAAATTCTTCAATTCTTTGAATGAGTTCTTCGTGGAACTGTTCAAGAGCTGATTTGGTTTCTTCCAAAGTTCGGCTTTGGTGCAACATGTTACTGTAAAGGCCGGATGCCAGCGGATGATCCGATGCCTGGCCGGTTTGGGAAGGCGTGTAGGAATCATAGGTTGCAGATCCGTTTGCAGAATAATGCGCCATTGATATTTGCGTATATTGAAATGCAAATGTGTTAGAGGAATAGCTGGTCGCACCGGTTCCTGGTTGTTCCATTTTAGTTCCCTGTGTTACAGATACTCCTTGTGAATAGTTTCGTTTTGTGTCCATCTGGACTGTACTTGAATCAATCTTCATTTTCTCACCCTTTCAAAATGTTTTCCAGTCTAACCATTTTTTTGCAGTGTTTCTCTTAATGAGTCCTGACTGCATCAGGTGTGAACATCCTTGTTCGAGTACCAATCTAACCAATTATTATTTCGGAACGTTTGAGGGAATACTATAGAGAAAAAAGAAAAGGTTTACATTTAAGGTCGGGCAAAGTATAATATCCGTTAGTGTTCAAATGCTTTATCAATGATTATGGAATGGTATTTTTATATGGTATGGAGTGATTAGAACACCAGAGAGCAGATTCTGAAATTAGAAAGGGATAAAATATGTATCAGGTTATAAAAAAAGATGGCAATGCAAAACGTGCCACTTTTGAGACTGTTCATGGAACAGTGCAGACTCCGGTATTTATGAATGTCGGAACGGCTGCGGCAATTAAGGGTGCCGTTGCTACAACGGATTTACAGGAGATTGGAACGCAGATTGAACTTTCCAATACCTATCATCTTCATGTAAGACCGGGAGATCATATTGTCAAGCAGTTAGGCGGTCTGCATAAGTTTATGAACTGGGATAAGCCAATCCTCACGGATTCAGGCGGCTTTCAGGTATTTTCATTAGCAGGCCTTCGTAAAATCAAAGAAGAAGGTGTATATTTTAATTCTCATATAGACGGGCGCAAGATATTTATGGGACCGGAGGAGAGCATGCAGATTCAATCAAATCTGGCATCGACAATTGCAATGGCATTTGATGAGTGTGCACCGGCTTTGGCAGAACGTAAGTATGTGGAAGATTCCGTTGCCAGAACTACCAGATGGCTCGTCAGATGTAAGACCGAAATGAATCGTCTGAATTCTTTGGAAGATACGATTAACAAAAACCAGTTATTGTTCGGTATTGATCAGGGAGCAATATTTAAGGATATTCGTATTGAACATGCCAAAGCGATATCTGAGCTGGATCTGGATGGATATGCTATCGGAGGTCTGGCAGTAGGTGAGACACATGAGGAGATGTACCATATTATTGAGGAGACGGTGCCTTATCTGCCGAAAGATAAACCGACGTACCTGATGGGAGTTGGAACACCTGCTAACATTTTAGAGGCGGTTGACAGGGGTGTTGATTTCTTTGATTGCGTATACCCAAGCCGAAATGGCCGTCATGGACATGTGTATACGAACCATGGGAAACTGAACCTGTTCAATGCAAAGTATGAGTTAGACAGTCGCCCAATCTCGGAAGAGTGTAATTGTCCAGCCTGCCGTAATTATTCGAGAGCATATATCCGGCATTTATTAAAAGCAAAAGAAATGTTGGGAATGCGTCTTTGCGTCTTGCATAATTTGAATTTTTATAATAATATGATGAGTGAGATTCGTGACGCAATCGAGCAGGAGCGTTATCAGGAATATAAGAAGATGCGCTTAGATGGTTTTGAACAGGGAGAATAGTGATAGTCTTACTATTTATCAATATATTTTCTAAGAAGTAAAGGAGAACAAATTATGTTAACAATGTTTTTAGACAAAGCAGCAGCAACAACTCAGACTACCGGTGGACAGTCTGCATTATTCTGGATCGTATATATCGCATTATTTGGTGGTATTTTCTACTTTCTTTTAATTCGTCCACAGAAGAAACAGCAGAAACAGCAGGACGCATTAAGAAACAGTATTCAGCCGGGTGATAATATCATGACTACCGGTGGTTTCTACGGAGTCGTATTAGACGTGGTAGATGATACCGTTATTGTTGAGTTCGGTAACAAAAAGAACTGCCGTATTC
>HF987773.1 GCA_000431135.1 Clostridium sp. CAG:590 | reverse complement strand
CCGTTACTTACGCTGTGCAAGGGAAAAAATGGTATGAGTGGGGATGGTGAAGCATATAATATTAGGGATTTAACAAAATAAACACAATTATTTTTAAAATAGGGGTTGATTTTTTAGCAAAATAGGTTACAATAATAATTGTGTTAGCACTCAACTTTAATGAGTGCTAATGATTGGAATGAAAGTGAGCAGCGATTGAGCTGAATAAAAAGGAGGAAACGATAATGAAGTTAGTACCATTAGGTGACAGAGTTGTATTAAAAGAGTGTGTAGCAGAAGAGACTACGAAGTCTGGTATCGTATTACCAACATCTTCTCAGGAGAAACCGCAGTATGCGGAGGTTGTTGCGGTAGGACCCGGAGCAGTTGTAGATGGTGAGAAGATCGAGATGCAGGTTAAGGTTGGCGATAAGGTTATTTATTCCAGATATGCAGGAAATGATGTGGAATTAGATGGTGAGAAGTACATCATTGTAAAGCAGAATGATATTCATGCTGTTGTAGAAGCATAATTGTCGATAAGAAAAAGTTTACTTATTATATTTAGGAGGTTTTGATCATGGCAAAAGAGATTAAATATGGCGTGGAAGCGCGTAAGGCATTAGAGTCTGGTGTTAATCAGTTAGCAGACACTGTTCGTGTAACATTAGGACCAAAAGGAAGAAATGTTGTATTAGCAAAATCATTTGGTGCTCCATTGATCACCAATGATGGTGTTACAATTGCAAAGGATATTGAGTTAGAGGATGCATTCGAGAACATGGGTGCACAGATTGTTAAGGAAGTTGCTACGAAGACGAATGATGTTGCAGGTGATGGTACCACAACAGCTACCGTATTAGCACAGGCAATGATCAATGCAGGTATGAAGAACTTGGCAGCAGGTGCGAATCCGATTATCCTTCGTAAAGGTATGAAGAAGGCTTGTGATACAGCAGTAGAGGCTATTTCGAATATGAGCCAGACTATTTCCGGTAAAGAGCAGATTGCAAGAGTTGCATCTATCTCAGCAGGAGATGAGAATGTAGGAACGATGGTAGCAGATGCTATGGAGAAGGTTTCTAACAATGGTGTTATCACAATTGAAGAGTCTA
>HF987772.1 GCA_000431135.1 Clostridium sp. CAG:590 | reverse complement strand
AATGTTTCACGTGAAACATTTCTATAATTAGTGGTTTTCACATTTTTATTTTACTAGATGTCGTCTTTTCTATTTTCTCCTTTTATGTTACAATAGACAACGAGTGAAAATGTACATATAGAAAAGGAAGTATTTTATAATGGGAAGAATTATAGCAATTGCAAATCAGAAAGGTGGCGTTGGCAAGACAACCACTTCAATCAATCTGGCTGCATGTCTTGCTGAAAAAGGTTTTAAAACTTTGGCTGTAGATATGGATCCACAGGGACATCTTACAACCGGATATGGAATCAACAAGGATGAGTTGGAATATACCATTTATGATGTAATGTGTGATAATTGCAATATTGGAGAAGCAATGTTGATCAATGTGATTCCAAGTTTAAATATTCTTCCTTCAAATCGATATCTTGCTGGTGCAGAAGTAGAATTTATTGGGGAACCAAACATGCAATATATCTTAAAGGAACAACTCCGTAAGATTCAGAATAAGTTTGATTATATTATCATTGACTGTCCTCCTGCTCTCGGAATGTTGACTATCAATTCTATGACGGCAGCGAATACAGTATTGGTTCCAATTCAATGTGAATTTTTTGCACTAGATGGATTATCTCAGTTAATATATACGATTGAACTAATCCAACAGAAGTTGAACAAAGATTTAAAAATTGAGGGTGTTGTATTTACCATGTATGATTCCCGTACCAATTTATCTTTACAAGTTGTGGAGAATGTTAAAGAAAATCTGAATCAGAATGTATATAAAACAATTATTCCTAGAAATGTTCGTCTTGCAGAAGCACCAAGTCATGGTTTACCGATCACTACATATGATAACCGAAGTGCCGGTGCAGAAGCTTATCGTATGTTAGCAGACGAAGTAATAACAAATATTTATATTTAATGAATAACTGTTTACAAATATCTATTCATAATATAAAATAATGTTTCACGTGAAACATAAATATAACATTACATTCATTTATGATTACATTTCACAATTCACTTTTTCACAAAGTGAATTGTATTTATTATATTATTATCGTTTATTGAATAATTTATGGAGGAAAATAAAATGGCAAAAAAAGGATTAGGCAATGGTTTGGATACCATGTTAGGAGTACATACAACTCCCTCCAGAAATAAATCATCCGCCAATTCAGTAGAAACAAAAGAAGTCATTAAGGAAGTGATTAAAGAAGTACCAACCGAAATGACTTTGAAAATAAAAGATATCGAGATCAACAAAGATCAACCAAGAAAACAATTTAATGAAGATGCTCTTCAGGAATTAGCAGATTCTATTTCACAACACGGAGTCATTGAACCATTAGTTGTAACAAAAAGAGATAATTATTATCTATTAGTATCCGGTGAACGACGTTGGAGAGCTTCCATGAAAGCCGGTTTAAAAGAAGTACCGGTTGTAGTAAAAGATTATACAGACCAACAGATTTTAGAAATTGGATTAATTGAAAACATCCAACGCGAAGACTTAAATCCAATTGAAGAAGCACAGGCTTATCAGAAATTGATTGAAGAGTTTCACATGAAACAGGATGATATTGCAGAAAGAGTATCAAAGAGTCGAAGTGCAATCACAAATATACTTCGATTATTAAAATTAGCAACGCCTGTACAGGAAATGGTTATTGATGAGAAATTATCGAATGGACATGCCAGAGCATTACTACCAATTGAAGATGCTGAATTACAATATGAAACTGCATGCAAGGTATTTGATGAAAGACTTTCCGTTCGTGAAACAGAAAAATTAGTAAAAAAGATACTAAATAATCTTGCAAACCCAAAAGTAGTAGACACCGCTGCTACTACCGAAGATTTATCTTTCCTTTATCGAGATATTGAAGAAAAATTCAAATATAAACTGGGTGCAAAGACAACCATCAAAGCAAAGAATAATGATAAGGGTAAAATTGAAATAGAATATTTTTCTAAAGATGAATTAGAACATATTATGGAAATGATCTATTCTATTCAATCTTAATTCAGCGTAAATATTAACTATAGTTATTATAATATTAACCACAGTTAAAATTAATATTACTAGGACAGGGATAAAACAATGAATATATTTGAATCATTTGGTATCAGTACGGATATTGTAGTGATTGTGTTGTGTATCATCGTAGCCGTACAATTTATCTGGATACTGACAATTATTTCAAAATGTAATAAACTCACAAAAAGACTGAATAAATTTACATCCGGAAGAGATGCTGCTAATTTTGAGCAGATATTGATAAAACGTTTTTCAGAGATTAAACAGATCGTAAAAAATGAGAAAAAACAGAACAAAGAGATTGACATGGTAAATGACAAATTTCTTACAACCTTTTGCAAGATTGGACTTGTAAAATATGATGCTTTCAAGGAAATGTCAGGAAAATTAAGCTTCTCTCTCGCTCTTCTTACAGAGAATCATGATGGTATTATCATTACATCCATGCATAGCCGGGAAGGTTGCTTTACCTATTGCAAAGAAGTAACCAATGAAGAATCTTATTACATTTTATCGGAAGAAGAACGACTGGCATTAAATGTTGCCATTGGAAAAGATGGTGCAAAAGAAGCGGCAAAAGAAAGAGAAGACCGAAAACCGGAAATCGGTTATTAACAGGAGTAATAGATGCATAATTATTTAAGAGCAATTGGATTTAGTAAATTAAAGAATAAAATAGAAGAAAACACATTGATCACAGCCTCATTAAATGATTATTCCAATCGGTCTGAAATTGAAATTGGATCTGACACTACGTTAATACAGATTACAAAATCAATAGGTCTAGGTATTGGATTATGTATTGTTGCAGAACAGGATCAAAATCATACTATGACAGTAGATCATGTATTTCCTTATTGCACCGGAACTACAAAAACATCACAATCCGATATTCAAATTGAAGGGCATTTTGATAAAGAAGCTTATTCCGGAATATCAGATGATTATAATTTGGAAATTACCCTTATCTATGCTATTCAAAATATTACAGACTATGTGAGAAGTACATGGTCAAACACATTTTATCAGCCACCAAAACATGTAAAATTCGGAGCCCTTTCCATTCATGGAAGAATTCTCTATGGTATAAAATTAGAATCCATGGCATATCCATATGAGAAACAACCGATCAGCAACCGGGAACGAAGAAATCTGATTGCAAGGGCAAAATCCGGTGATATGGATGCCTTGGAAAATCTGACATTAGACGACATGGATACCTACTCTCTTGTCAATAAACGGATCAAAGACGAAGATTTATATACTATAGTAGAAACTTATTTTATGCCTTATGGAATTGATAATGAGCAATATGCCATTTTAGGTATAATTAAAAAATTTGAGCAGATTACTAATGAATTTTCAGAAGAAATAGTGTATAATCTAACTATACTATGCAACGACATTACTTTAAATGTTGCAATCAATTCTCTTGATTTGGAAGGAGAACCGGAAGTAGGCAGGCGATTCAAAGGAATCATCTGGTTACAAGGCTGGGTTTACTTCTCCGAATAAGGAGATCTGTACCCGTAGTTAAATGGATATAACAATTCTCTCCTAAAGAATAATTGTGGGTTCGATTCCCGCCGGGTGCATTTTCAATATTCAATTTTATAACTTATTATAAAATGGAGGGCATGTTATGAAAATTAAAAAAACTAATTTAACATTCAGTGCTGTAGGATTTGTTGCTGCAATATTAATTCTTCTTTATTTGATACTGAATATGCCACAAATGATAGAACTTATTATTGTATTTGGTTTAATAGCTTTAGCTGACACCTATTTTTTAGTTGATAGCATCGTTAAAAAAATTGATGAAATTTCTGAATTATCTTTAGACAAACAGACCGAATTGGTAAAAGTTGAAAAAGGTATTTATTCCGTAGCAAAAAGAGAAGAATCTACCAATAGTAAGAATAACAATGCTTTAATAGAACAACTTGAACAATTAAAAGCCGAGAATCAGAGACTCAATGCAGAATTAATTGAACAACAGAAATTGTGTACAAAGATTCTGATCAAAAAATCTCAAGAGAATAATAATAAAACAATCAACAGTTCAGAACGAATTTCCAAACTTCTTGTTCAGTTGAATGGCAACACTTCTTCTTCCACAAAAGAAACATTAGAAGTATTACAAGAGATCAACAAGACACTTGATACATATTATAATGGAAATAATGATAATGTAAGAAGAATGCGTGCAAATTAGAAGGGATTTTATGAATTATATTGTAATAGATTTGGAGTGGAATCAAAGTTCTTCCGGACCCGCTGGCGAGAATGCCCGGTTACAATTTGAAGTAATTGAGATTGGCGCGACAAAACTCGATTCAAAATTTAATATTATTGACCAATACGGAAGCATCATTAAACCACGCGTTTATCGACGATTACAATCCGCAATTCGTGAATTACTCAATTATGATGAATCACTTTTACGAACAGGAAGACCTTTTGATGTTGTATTCCGCGAATTTAAGAAATGGTGTGGTGAAGAAGAATACATATTCTGTACCTGGGGACCTTTGGATCTTACCTATTTACAACAGAATATGGATTTCTACTATATGAAAGAGTTTCCATTTCCACTCAAGTTTTATAATCTGCAGGAGATTTATGCAATCAATCATCTCAAAGATAAAAGCCAGATGCCAAGTTTGGAAAAAGCAGTCCGGGATATGAATATTCCAATCGATGCTGCATTTCATTGTGCAAAGAATGATGCCTACTATACATCGTTAGTTTTTCAGAAGATGAATAAAAGAAAACTTGATGATATGTACAGTATTGATTACTATCACTATCCGAGTTGCGAAGAAGAAGAGATAGCTTCTCATCACAATAATTACTGTGAATATATAACGCGTGCATTTACCAACAAAAAACAGGCAATGGAAGATAAAAATGTATCTAATCTATACTGTTACAAATGCAATCGCAAACTCAACAAGAAGATCAAATGGTTTGTAAATAATACAAATACCCAGATTTGTGTTGGTAAATGCTGGTCACACGGTCTTAATTGTGGAAAAGTCCGATTCAAATCTACAAAAGATGGCAATGTATTCGTAATAAAGACAGTGACCAAGATCACAAAAAAAGAATTTGAACACATAAAAGATCGTCAGGATGAATTGAGACTAAAACGTCAGATAAAAAGAAATCAAAAGAAAAGCGTATCCTAAAAAGAAAAGATGTCAGTTATGACATCTTTTCTTTTTATACATAATCACCCTATATCATTAATTATTGAATTGGCTCTTTACTTGCTGTTCCGGCTTTTCTGGGATAGACCTTGGAAGTCTTATGAACCTTCTCGATCAATATAAAGGATCTCTCAATATCTGTATCCGGCAATGGTATTTTTTTAACCGCAATTAATTTGCCACCCAATACCTGAATTGCTTTTCCGGCCTTTTCCACTTCTTCTTCTACTTCCGCAGCCTTATAAGGAATACACATTCCATTAACTTTTACAAATGGGAGTGTATATTCACTTAAAGTAGAGAGGTTTGCAACAGCGCGACTTACACATAAATCAAAACATTCTCTGTATTTCACATTTCTTGCAGCCTCTTCTGCCCTTCCGTGCACTGCCTCTATATCACATAAATGTAATGCATCTATTACCGACTGTAGAAATTTCACACGTTTATTCAAGGAATCCATTAATGTGATCTTCAAATTTGGAAATGCAATCTTTAACGGAATTCCCGGAAAACCTGCTCCTGTTCCAAGATCTAACACTTTGATATCTTGATCCATAATATTCGGATATACTTTTGCAAGTAATAGAGAATCTAAAAAATGTTTTGTAATCACTTCCTCTAATTCGGTAATTGCAGTAAGATTCATTACTTTATTTGTCTCGATCAACATATCGTAGTATGTTTCAAATTGTTTGATCTGTTCATCTGACAGATTCACATTCAGCAATGTCGCTTTTTCCTGTAATCGGTTCATATCTCATCTCTCTTTCCAAGCAGTTATAAAAATCCAATTATTTATAAATGATTGTCATCCATTATATAAATCTATGCCTTCAGATAGATCATTAACACAGATATATCTGCAGGAGACACGCCGGATATTCTCGAAGCCTGTCCTATATTCTCCGGTCTGACTTCATTTAATTTCTGTCTTGCTTCTTTTCTTAAATTATGAACATCTTCATAGTCAATATCCTGTGGAATTTTCTTTTTCTCTAACTTAACAAAATGTTCTACCTGGGATTTCTGGCGCTTAATATATCCATCATATTTTAATTCAATATTGATCTGTTCCATAATTTCTGAAGCAAACGGTCCATTCCATGCAGCAGCATCTTTCTCATAAACGGAATCTCTCTCTTCATCAATTGGAGCAATCTGTTCATAAGAAAGCTCCGGACGTTTGATCAGATCAGCCAAAGAAGCAGCCGTCTTTAATGTTGTACTTCCATGTGTTTCTAAAAAGTTCTGAATCGTCTTATTAGCTCCGACCATTGTTTCATTTAAACGCTGAACTTCCTGATTGATCAGCTCTCTCTTCTTACAAAAACGTGCATATCTTTCTTCTGAGATCAATCCAATCTCATGACCAATATCCGTTAATCGTAAATCCGCATTATCCTGACGAAGTAACAACCGATATTCAGCACGGGACGTCATCATCCGATATGGCTCTTTTGTTTCCTTTGTCACAAGATCATCAATCAATACACCAATATATGCCTGAGAACGATCTAATACAACCGGCTCTTTGCCCTGCAATTTTCTGGCTGCATTAATTCCTGCCATCAGACCCTGAGCCGCAGCCTCTTCATAACCGGAACTTCCATTCATCTGACCGGCACTGAATAATCCCTCTACCTCTTTGAATTCCAAAGAAGGCTTTAACAATAAAGCACTGATACAATCATATTCAATTGCATAAGCATTCCGGACAATTTTGGCATGTTCTAATCCCGGTACACTTCTATACATCGCATATTGAACATCTTCCGGAAGAGAAGAACTCATTCCACCAATATACATTTCATTGGTAAATTCTCCTTCCGGTTCTACGAATACCTGATGGCGGTCTTTATCCGCAAATTTCATAACTTTATCTTCAATAGAAGGACAGTATCTCGGTCCTGTTCCTTCAATTGCACCGGAAAATAGAGGAGAACGATCAATATTATCACGAATGATCTGATGTGTCTGTTCATTCGTATAAGTCAGCCAGCAACTGATCTGATCCCGCTTTATATCTTCTTCTGTATTCGTAAATGAGAATGGCACAATCTTTTCATCACCAAACTGTTCTTCCATTTTTGAAAAATCAATACTTCTCTTATCAATTCTTGCAGGAGTTCCTGTCTTAAATCTTCTAAGAGGAATTCCCGCATCTGTCATGGAATCCGATAAATAGGTAGCTGCTGACAATCCATTTGGTCCTGTATGATTAACAACATCACCATAAATACATCTTGCATTCAGATATACACCTGTACATAATACAACACATTTTGCATAATAAGAGGCACCTGATTTAGTCCGCACACCTTTGATCTTTTTGAAATCCGTATCTTCAAAAATCAATTCTGCAACTTCAGCCTGGCGAAGCGTTAAATGATCCGTATTCTCCATCGTCATTCTCATTCTTCTTGTATATTCTGCTTTGTCAGCCTGTGCACGAAGAGAATGAACAGCAGGACCCTTTGACCGATTTAACATCTTGGACTGGATATAAGTAAGATCAATATTCTTACCCATCTCTCCCCCTAATGCATCAATCTCTCTTACTAAATGTCCTTTGGAAGAACCTCCAACATTTGGATTACATGGCATCATTGCAACACTATCCATGCTGACCGTAAATATAATTGTCTCCTGTCCCATACGTGCCAGGGCAAGTGCAGCTTCACAGCCGGCATGTCCGGCACCCACTACTATGGCATCATATGTTTCCTCAATGGTATTCATAATAATATCCACCTTTTCTATCATTTTATTGTTACTTTATTTACCCATACAAAATTCTTTAAAAATAGTATCCACCAGATCATCTTCTAATGATTCACCAATAATATAACCAAGACGTTCGTAGGCTGCCATAAGATCAATGGAAAGAAAATCTTCCGGCATTCCGGAATCAATACTTTTCCTTACCATATGAATACTTTGCAATGCATCTGCCAATGCTTCTTTCTGTCTCATATTGGTAATATATATCTCATCATTATAAGTTAATCTTCCATGGAAGAACATCTCATTTAACAACTGATAAAATGTATCGAATCCTGTCTGGTCTTTTGCACTGATCGATACAATTGGTTTATTCAGGTTCTTCAAGATATCTTCTTCTGTAACAACACCGGTAAGATCATTTTTGTTCTTTAAAATGATGACATTCCGATCACTGATCCGTTTCATGATCTGATCATCATTCTCATCTAATGGTATAGAAGAATCCACAATATATAATATCAGGTCTGCATGTTCCATTGCCTTCATGGATTTGTCTACTCCAATTTTCTCTACAACATCCTCTGTCTGCCTGATTCCCGCCGTATCGATTATATTAAGAGGGATTCCTTCAATGGAAACAAATTCCTCTAACGTATCTCTTGTTGTTCCTGCAATGTCAGTTACAATTGCCCGGTCTTTTCCGGTCAATACATTCAATACAGAGGACTTTCCTGCATTTGGTTTTCCTAAAATAACCGTACAGATTCCTTCCCTCATCATTTTTCCATCTTCGGCAGTTTTGATCAGATGATCCATCTCTTGTTCCATGCCTTCTAATTCAGCATCTAGAGATTCAGAAAAACCATCCAGATCATAATGTTCCGGATCATCCAATGCGGATTCTATATAAGCAACCTTATGAATCAACAGATCCCTCAAGGATATGATCTTATTCTTTAAGCTTCCTTTTAATTGTGAGACCGCTGTCTTTGCTGCAAGATCACTTTTTGCGGATATCAGATCCATAACGGATTCTGCCTGTGACAGATCAATTCTTCCGTTCAAAAATGCACGTTTTGTAAATTCTCCCGGATCCGCTAATCTGGCGCCTCTCTGAATCAGAATATGCAGAATCTGCTGCATGACATGCATACCACCATGACAGTCAATCTCTACCACATCCTCTTTCGTATAAGTAGCCGGAGCTTTCATCACCAATACAATTACCTCATCAATGATATTGTGTTGTTCATCGACAATATTTCCATATGCTGCTGTATATGTGGAAAGGTAACGGATCTCCTTTCCTTTTCTCTTAGGAAGAAAAACAGAATCTACAATTGTGATTGCTTTTTCTCCACTTACTCTGATCACACCGATTCCACCTTGATTCATACCGGTTGCAATTGCTGCAATTGTATCGGAAACTTTTATCATTTTTACATTTACCTCTTAATCCAAATAAAATTACACATACAAAGTTTATTATAAACAAAATAACGTAAGATGTATAGATTTTTTTTTCCATAATAAAACTGCCCCATATATATTATATGAGACAGTCTTAGATCAATTAATTCAATTCCTATTTTTTCAGATAAACAACAACCTTACGATATGGTTCTTCACCTTCACTTCTGGTTGCAACATATTTATCATTCTGTAAAGCAGAATGGATAATTCTTCTCTCATAAGGATTCATTGGCTCTAATGTAACACTTCTTCTGCTTCGCTTAACCTTAAATGCTATATTCTTGGCAAGATTCTCTAGGGTATCTTTTCTTCTTGCACGATAATTCTCTGTGTCTAATTTGACGCGAACATATGCTTCGCTTTCTTTGTTTACAAAGAGACTGATCAAATACTGTAATGCATCTAAAGTCTGTCCACGCTTACCAATCAGAATTCCCATTTCAGAACCTTCCAGATTGATATCCATATTATTATTCTCTTCATCAAAGTCAATGGTTACTTCTGTTTCAATATCCATTGCCTTAAACAATTTTGCAAGATATTCATCTGTCTTTTTTACGATCTCTGCATTTGAAACAGATGATTTTTTCTCAGATGTTGTGCCATAAGTTCCGACTTCTTCTGCTGCTTCTTCTTCTTTCTTTCTTGCTCTGATAACTGCCTGCTTTGCTCCAATACCAAGAAATCCTGAAGAACCCTTTTCAATCACCTCATAGTCTAACTCATCACTGGTAATTCCTAATGCAACGGATGCAGCAGTTACAGCTTCATCTACTGTCTTTGCTTTAAATTCCTGAAAATTCATCCTTACTTCTCCTCCTTCTTTGTATTATTATAATTCATCATAATATTTGCTTTTTCCCCAATACTTCCGCTCTTGTACTGTTTATTTTTGTTTTCCTCAACTGCTTTTTGTGCCTGTGCAGACGGAACATAATTTTTCAAAGATGCAGCAGAATTCTTTCTCATTGCCTGCTGTTTTTCTAATTCTTCCTGTGCCTCTGCTGACTGATCCATCATACGTTCCATGAAAGACTTTTTGCCACCATTTTTGGCAGCTTTCTTAGCAGCTTTTTCCATCTGTTTTGCTAATATCTTATCCATATCCTGATGATCATAATAGAAATTGACACCAAGCTGTATCAAAAGTGAGATCAAAGCACTTGCTGACCAGTAAATACCAATACCTGCAGGTAATGAAATACAGATAAAGATTGACATCAATGGCATTGTGATCTGCATACTCTTCATCATGCTGTTATTTGCAACATCATCTGCCTGTCCACTACTTGATAATTTCATAGACAGGTAGTTAAATAACGCAGACGAGATTGGAATCAATAATGCCCAGCTTAACTTGTAACCTGGAGCTTCTGAGATATTGATACCAAGAATAAAAGAATGAATCTGGTCAATCTGTGATACATTTGATGAAAGATCTCCACTCTTTCCGATCGTATCCAACAAACTATTCAGGTTAGAAACACCAAAGTTTGATAATACATCAATAACATTATTGACACCAACTTCCGCAAGATTCTTAAATGTCTTCATTGCATAACTTGCACCACTGATACCATTATCATTTACAAAATCGACCATAAACTGCTGCGCTTTTGTACCCTGTGTATCTAATACTGCCTGTGCAATTGGAGCATACATTGCCTTGATACTCTCAATATATGCCGGAATATTCTGAATAACACGATACAATGCATAGATAATAGGTAACTGGATCAGTGTCGGAAGACATCCTCCCGTCATGGAAGTTCCATATTTACTATATACAGCCTGAATCTCCTGCTGCTGTTTCATCATGGATTCCTGATCTTTTTTATCTTTATACTTCTTCTGGATCTTCTGAATCTCCGGCTGTATTACCATATTGATCTTTGCTGATTTCTGCTGTTTAAAATTAAGTGGAAATAAAATCAATTTGGCAACAACAGTAAATAAGATAATACATACACCAAGATTTGCAATACCATCACTGCCGGCTAACAGATTATAGATCAAATCCATGATCTTACCAAATATCCAGGCAAATGGTCCTAAAAATCCTCCCTGTGCTGTTAAAAACATCAATGTTTAAAATCCTCCTTAAGACTTTTTCTGTGGAACCGGATCATAACCTCCCTTTGAAAAAGGATTACAACGTAATATTCTCCAGATTGCAAGCAGACTTCCCTTTATAACACCATGCACTTCTAACGCTTCAATTGCATAAGAAGAACAGGTTGGATAATACTTGCAGGTCGGATGTCCTTTCAAAGGTGACAAAAATTTCTTATAAAATTTGATAAGTTGAATGAGAATTATTTTGATTATTTTCAATTTTTATCATTCCTATGCATATAATATGCTTCACATAATGTTTTCAATCTGATTTGCAAAATATAGCATCCGGAATATAAAAGTGAATCTTACTGAATGAATATATGATGCAGTTTAGCTAAATGTAGAAATGCACTTTCAATATCCCAGTAGCTATGACCTTTAGAATTAACCCTTGCAACCACTACAATATCTTTTCCGGTAATCAATTCATTCTGATGTAGACGGTATGCTTCTCTAATCAATCTGGTGATCCGATGTCTGACAACACTGTTGCCAACTTTCTTACTAACAGATATCCCAAGTCTGTTACTCTCCAGATTATTGTCCACTATATACATAACAAGGTATTTGTTTGCGTAGGATCTACCCCGTTTATATACATTTCCAAATTCTAAACTGTTTTTCAAAGAAATAAATTGTTTCATTATAATGTTCCCTGACAAAGAAAAAGGTCACAAACCTGTGACCTATGCTGATAAACGTTTTCTTCCTTTAGCACGTCTAGCGGCCAACACTTTTCTACCATTTGATGTGCTCATTCTTTTTCTAAAACCATGAACCTTAGATCTCTGTCTCTTCTTAGGCTGAAATGTCATCTTCATACTCAAATACACCTCCTTCTTTTTGAAAACATCTATCCCATTATATTGAAAAAACCCTTGTAAGTCAAGCGATTCTTTTGTTTTTCTTACTATTTTTTTATTTCATTTTCTGAAAACACAACATGTAGTGTTCTCATTTTTACTTTCTACATATATCACGATTCAAAAGAACCATGATTTCTAATTTTTTTCATTTTTTCACTCTTTATTTCTTGTGTTTACATAATGTTATCCACAAAATGTGAATAACTTGTGGATAACTTATCTGTTTTCATGTGGATTTCATCTTTTTATCCTCTATTTTAGATATATTTAACGGTGAACCGAATTTATCCACATTATCCAAATTTTAAAATTAAGCCCTCATAATTCCTCTTTTCCTTGAAAAAAAAGCTATTTTATAGTATTATTAATGAGTATGCGTATGCGTATTTTCTTATATTTATAGAAAGGATTATTAACTATGAAAGAAACACTGATAGAACAATGGGATAACATATTGAACCTTTTGGAAATTGAATACGATGTTTCCCACATGATGATCAATACTTGGATTCGCGCCCTTTCTATTAAAGAAGTAACTGATACGACAATTACCTTTTCAATGGATAAGAAGCTCGGCAAACGAGGAATCGAATTTATTGAGAAAAAAATGTACGATATTTATTTACAATCTGCTATTGAGGCTACATTGAACCAGCCTTATGAGATTTATTTTTGCGTAGAGGGTGAAGATGTCCCAACTGTAAAAGAAGACACGGATACATCTGTAGACGGACATATCAAATTATCATTGGAACGCAGTAATCTGAATCCAAAGTATACATTTGATACTTTTGTAATCGGCGATAATAACCGGCATGCACATGCAGCATGTGTTGCAGTAGCGGAAGAACCATCTTCTGCTTACAATCCATTATTCTTATATGGTGGTGCAGGTCTTGGTAAGACACACCTGATGCAGGCAATTGCCCATCATATTATTACACATAATCCGGATATGAAAGTTCTGTATGTTTCCAGTGAGACATTTACAAATGAGGTAATCGAAGCGATCCGTAATAATAAGAACGAAGAGCTCCGTGCCAAATACCGTAATCTTGATGTTTTATTAATTGATGATATCCAGTTTGTAATCGGTAAAGACTCAACACAGACGGAATTTTTTAACACATTTAATGATCTCTATAATTCCAATAAACAAATCATTATATCTTCAGATAAGCCACCTAAGGAGATTGAGACATTAGAAGAAAGAATGCGTACCCGTCTTGAGTGGGGTGTTCCGGTTGATATTCATGCACCGGATTATGAGACAAGAATGGCAATCCTCAAACGGAAAGCTGAGATGGATCATATATTTATATCCGATGATATATTAGATTTTATTGCTGAAAATGTAGTATCCAATATCCGGGAACTGGAAGGTGCTCTCAATAAGATCAGCGTTTATACAAGATTAGAGAATAACAAAGAATCCCTTACTGTAGACAAAGCTGCTGATATATTAAAGGATCTGATATCCAAAGATGCAGTAAAGGAACTGACACCGGATCTGCTTATTAATATTGTTTCAGATCATATGAATGTTTCTTATGATGATATTACCTCTTCAAAAAGAAGCAAAGATATTGCAACTGCAAGACAGATTGTAATGTATTTATGTAGAAAATATTTGGATCGATACTCTTTACAACAGATTGGCGATGCCTTAGGAGGAAGAGATCATTCCACCGTATTAAACGGTGTAGAAAAGATCAAGTCATTGATCGAGACCGATTCGAATATGAAGGTAACCGTGGAAACAATTGAAAAGAAAGTAAACCTAAAATAACAATTTATCCACAATTTTACGGTTTATTCACATCTATTTTGTTGATAACCTGTTGTTTTTCTTGTGATATATCGTTGAAAACATTTATTTTTATCTGATCTGTTTTTTAGTACATCAGATTTGTGCACCGGTTTCACACCGTTTCTTAAGACGATATAAAGATAATTATGAACATAACATTTTGAGGTATTTCAATGCTTTAAGGGGGATTTGAACATATTCACAGCCCCTACTATTATTACTACTGAATTATTTTAATTATATGTATGATGGGATTTCCACACATCGGACTGAAAGGAGTTTTACACAATGAAGATTAATTGTTCCAAAGACGCTCTTATGAATGGTATTAATATTGTTTCAAAAGCAGTATCTACCAAAAGTACAATGCCTAATTTACAATGTATTTTAATAGAGGCAAGTTTAAGTGAGATTCGTCTGATTGCAAATGATATTGAATTAGGAATTGAGACCGTTATCGAAGGTACGATCAACGAAGCTGGAAAGATCGCCTTAGAGGCCAAATTATTAAGCGACATTGTAAGAAAACTTCCAAATAGCGATATATTTATCGAAACCAATGCCAATTATCAGGCGAACATCCGTTGTGAACGTTCAAAGTTTAATATTCCCGGAACTTCAGGAGAGGATTTCAATTACTTACCGGAAGTAGAAAAGAACAGATATATGAGTCTTTCACAATTTACATTAAAAGAAGTGATCCGTCAGACGATCTTTAGTATATCGGATCAGGAGAACACGAAGATCATGACCGGAGAATTATTTGAAGTCAACGGAGATACCCTTAAAGTAGTTTCACTGGACGGACATCGTATATCTATTCGTAGTGTAACATTAAAGCAAAGCTTCGATAGTATGAAGGTGATTGTTCCCGGTAAGACTTTGAATGATGTCAGCAAGATTTTGACCGGGGATGCAGAAGATGAGGTTCGTTTATTTGTTACAGATAAACATATCCTATTTGAGTTTGATCAGACAAAAGTGGTATCCCGTTTGTTAGAGGGTGAATTTTATAAGATCGATCAGATGTTATCAAATGATTATGAGACCAAATTCACGATCAACAAGAAAGAATTTTTAGACTGTATAGACAGAGCATCTTTATTTATCAAGGAATCCGATAAGAAACCGATCATTATGAACATTGAGAATTCCAATATATATCTTAAGATTGATTCTTCTTTGGGTTCTATGAATGAAGAGATTGAGATCAAAAAAGAGGGAAAAGATCTGATGATCGGATTCAATCCAAAGTTTTTAATGGATGCTTTGCGTGTAATTGATGATGAAGAGATAGATATTTATATGGTAAATGCCAAATCCCCTTGTTTCATCCGCAATGAGGATAACAGTTATATTTATCTCATTTTACCGGTTAGTATTGCTGCATAGGAGAATCACATGGAAGTATTAAGATTAAGAGAAAAAGATGATTATATCAATTTAAGTCAGTTGCTGAAAGCAATGAATCTGGTAGAATCCGGAGCTATGGCAAAAGAAGTGATAGACGAAGGACTGGTAAAGGTAGATGGAGAGACAGAATCCAGATACCGAAGAAAATTATATGATGGAATGATTGTAGAATATAATGGAAAGCAGATTCAGGTCGTTCAGTAGTTTAGAGATGTCAGGTAGAATCCAATGTATATTAATTCACTAGAACTTAGTCATTACAGAAATTATGATTCTTTGTCAATTTCATTTGAACCGGGAATAACAATCCTCTATGGAGATAATGCGCAGGGAAAGACTAACATTTTGGAAGCAATTTATATGTCCGGAACTACAAAGTCTCACAGAGGAACCAAAGACAAGGATATTATCCAGTTTGGAGAAGAAGAATCCCATATCCGGTTGAATCTCACAAAGTATGATGTGATGCATCGGATTGATATGCACCTCAAAAAGAATAAGACAAAGGGTGTAGCAGTAGATGGACAGAGTATCCGGAAAAGTGGTGAATTATTTGGAATGATCCATATTATATTCTTTTCGCCGGAAGATCTGAGTATCATTAAGAACGGTCCTTCTGAGAGAAGAAGATTCATGAATCTGGAATTATGCCAATTGAATAAGATCTATTATTATAACTATGTCAACTATAATAAGGCACTCAATCAAAGAAATACATTATTAAAACAGATTTTTTTCAAACCGGAATTAAAAGATACATTAGACATGTGGGATATGTATCTGATCGAATACGGAACACATCTGATCCGGGAAAGAGAAAAATTCATAAAGCAGTTAAATGATATCGTCAAAGAGATTCATGGACATTTAACCGGAAAGAAAGAATCCATTGAGATTGGTTATGAAAAGAATGTTGAGATAGAGGAATACGAACAGGTCATGGTTTCCAAACGTGAGACAGATCTAAAGTATCAGTCGACACAGACAGGACCTCACCGGGATGACATTTGTTTTTATATAAATGGAATAGATGTTCGCAAATTCGGATCGCAGGGGCAGCAAAGAACGGCTGCTTTATCTCTCAAATTAGCAGAGATTGAGCTGGTCAAATCAATGATCCATGATACGCCGATTCTTTTGTTAGATGATGTGATGAGTGAATTAGATCATAATCGAAAGCAGTTTTTATTAGAAAGTATGAATGATATACAGACAATTGTAACATGTACAGGATATGATGACTTTATCAAATCAAGAATTCATATTAATCAGATTTACAGGGTAACAAATGGAACAGTTGAATGGATCCAATAAATGCAATATATATCAGAAAAGGAGAATAAAAATGGGTAAGAGTCAAGAGCAGGAATATGGTGCTGATCAGATCCAGATCTTAGAAGGTTTGGAAGCGGTGCGTAAAAGACCTGGTATGTATATTGGTACAACTTCTGAAAAGGGTTTGCATCATTTAGTATACGAGATTGTAGATAATGCAGTAGATGAAGCACTTGCAGGATATTGTAATGAGATAACGGTTACAATCAATAAAGATGGTTCCGTAACGGTTGTCGATAATGGACGTGGTATTCCAACAGGAATCCAGGAAAAAGCAGGTATTCCGGCAGTTGATGTTGTATTTACCATGCTACATGCCGGCGGTAAGTTTGGCGGTGGAGGATACAAAGTAGCAGGTGGTCTGCATGGTGTAGGTGCATCTGTTGTAAATGCTTTATCCGACTGGTTAGAGGTTGAAATATATAGAGATGGTAAAGTGCATAAGCAGCGTTATGAAAAGGGTAAGATCATTCATCCGTTAGAGGTAACGGGCAATACAAGAAAGCGCGGAACGAAAGTTACATTTATGCCGGATGAAACAATCTTTGAGACGTTGAACTTTGATTTTGATACATTAAGAACCAGACTTCGTGAGATGGCATTCCTTACAAAAGGTCTGAAAATCACACTTGCCGATAAGCGTGCCGGTAAGGAAAAAGAAAGAGAATTCCATTATGAAGGTGGTATTAAGGAATTCGTACAGTATATTAACCGTCACAAAGATCCTCTATATGATAAGATCATTTATTGTGAGGGAGAAAAAGACGGCGTTATTGTAGAAGTTGCAATGCAGCACAATAATTCCTATAGTGAGTCTGTATATACATTTGTTAATAATATCGGAACAATCGAAGGTGGAACACATTTAACAGGTTTCCGTTCTGCAATTACGAAGGTATTTAATGATTATGCAAGAAATAATAAGATGCTCAAAGATAATGAGGACAATCTGTCAGGTGATGATTTGAGAGAAGGTCTTGCAGCGATTGTAAGTATCAAGATCGGAGATCCTCAGTTTGAGAGTCAGACAAAGATCAAGCTCGGTAATTCAGAAGCACGTACTGCTGTAGACAGTGTTGTTACGGAACAGCTTACCATCTTTCTTGAATTGAATCCAAAGGTAGCAAAGATCATTGTAAATAAGGCAATCCAGGCACAGCGTGCAAGAATTGCGGCCCGTAAGGCGAGAGATGTTGCAAGAAAATCAACATTAAGTGATTCTATGGCACTTCCGGGAAAATTAGCAGACTGTTCTGATAAGAATCCGGAAAATTGTGAGATTTACATCGTAGAGGGAGATTCTGCGGGTGGTTCTGCCAAGACTGCCAGATCCCGTTCAACACAGGCGATTCTTCCACTTCGTGGTAAGATATTGAACGTAGAAAAGGCAAGAATTGACCGTATTCTCGGAAATGAAGAGATTAAGGCGATGATCACTGCATTTGGTACGGGTATTCATGAAAACTTTGATATCAGCAAACTTCGTTATCATAAGATCATTATTATGACGGATGCCGATGTAGATGGTGCACATATTGCAACACTGATGCTTACATTCTTCTATCGTTTTATGCCGGATCTGATCAGAGAGGGACATGTATATCTTGCACAGCCGCCTCTTTACAAATTAGAGAAGAATAAAAAGGTCTGGTATGCGTATAGTGACGAAGAATTAGATAACATTTTAAAAGAAGTAGGACGTGACCAAAATAATAAGATTCAGCGTTACAAAGGTTTAGGTGAGATGGATGCTACCCAGCTTTGGGATACGACTATGGATCCGGAGCACCGTATTCTGCTTCGTGTAGGAATTGAAGATGATAATGAATCAGAGGTTGATCTGACATTTAATACATTGATGGGCGATAAAGTAGAGCCTCGTAGAGAATTTATTGAAGCAAATGCGAAATTCGTTAAGAACCTTGATATTTAATGAGAGAAGGAGAAAAGAATGGAAGACAATATTTTTGATAAGGTAAATGAAGTTGACCTTAAGAAAACCATGGAAAATTATTATATAGATTATGCCATGAGTGTTATTACTTCCCGTGCATTACCGGATGTCCGTGATGGATTAAAACCGGTTCAGAGAAGAATTTTATATTCCATGATCGAATTGAACAATGGTCCGGATAAGCCACATCGTAAATGTGCCCGTATCGTCGGTGATACAATGGGTAAGTACCATCCACATGGAGATACTTCCATCTATGATGCAATGGTTAAATTAGCGCAGGAGTGGAATACGAGATATCCGTTAGTAGACGGACATGGTAATTTTGGTTCCGTGGATGGTGACGGTGCTGCTGCCATGCGTTATACTGAGGCAAGACTTTCTAAGATTTCAATGGAGATGCTTGCAGACATCAACAAAGATACGGTTGATTTTGCACCAAACTTTGATGAGACAGAGAAAGAGCCGGTTGTATTACCTTCCCGCTATCCAAACTTATTGGTAAATGGTACCGGTGGTATTGCAGTTGGTATGGCAACAAATATTCCACCTCATAATCTTCGTGAAGTCATCAATGCGGTTGTGAAGATCATTGATAATTATATACAGGAAGACAGAGCAACGACAATTGATGAGATATTAGAGATTGTGAAGGGACCGGATTTTCCAACCGGTGCAACCATCTTAGGACGTCAGGGAATTGAAGATGCTTATCGTACCGGACGTGGTAAGATTAAGATCCGTTCCGTTACTGATATTGAACCAATGGCAAATGGTAAGCAGAGAATTGTAGTAACCGAGCTTCCATATATGGTAAACAAAGCAAGATTAATTCAGAACATTGCAACATTAGTGAAAGAGAAGAAGATTGAAGGTATTGCAGAACTTCGTGATGAGTCATCCAGAGAAGGTATGCGTATTGCAATCGAATTGAAGAGAGACACCAATGCCAATGTCATTCTCAATCAGTTATATAAACATACACAGCTTCAGGATAGTTTTGGTGTAATCCTGCTTGCCTTAGTAAATGGAGAACCAAAGGTATTGAATCTGTTACAGATGCTTGAATATTACTTAGATCATCAGAAAGAAGTTGTTACAAGACGTACCAGATTTGATCTGAAAAAAGCAGAAGAACGTGCCCACATTTTAGAGGGATTACTGATCGCATTAGATAACATTGATCGTGTAATTGAGATCATTCGTTCTTCTAAGAATGTAGCAGAAGCAAAAGCAAGCTTAATGAAGGAGTTCAATCTTTCGGATGTTCAGGCTCAGAATATCGTAGATATGAGACTTCGTGCTCTTACCGGTTTGGAAAGAGAAAAATTAGAGAATGAGTACCGGGAGCTTGTAGAGAGAATTGCAGAGTTAAAAGCAATTCTTGCAGATGAGCACAAATTACTTGGCGTGATCAAAGAAGAGATTTTGATCATCGCAACCAAATATGGAGATGACAGAAGAACCCAGATTGGTTTTGATGATGATGATATTACAATTGAAGATCTGATCAAGAAAGAAAATACAGTCATTACAATGACCAAATTAGGTTATATTAAGAGAATGACTGTTGACAATTTCCGTGCACAGCACAGAGGTGGTAAGGGAATCAAGGGTATGTCTACGATTGATGATGATTTCATTGAAGATCTGTTCATGACGACAACACATCATTATCTGATGTTCTTTACAAACAGTGGTAAAGTATATCGGATGAAAACATATGAGATTCCGGAATCTGCAAGAACATCAAGAGGAACCAATATTGTCAACCTGTTACAGTTGAATCCGGGAGAACGGATTACTGCTGTGATCGCTCTTAAGAAATATGAAGAAGGCAAGTACTTATTCATGGTAACAAAGAATGGTATTGTTAAGAAGACACCAATCATGGATTATGCAAATGTCAGAAAGACCGGACTTGCTGCAATCACCTTAAAAGACGGCGATGAATTGATCGAGGTAAAAGCAACTGACAATACCAAAGATATCATCATGGTAACCAAACTTGGTATGTGTATCCGTTTCAATGAGACAGATGTCAGAAGTACCGGCAGAACCTCCCAGGGTGTAATTGGTATGAATCTGTCAGATGGTGATGAGATTATCGGAATGCAGATGGATACTCAGGGTGAAGATCTTCTGATCGTATCAGAAAATGGTATGGGTAAACGTACTTCTATGGAAGAATTTACACCACAGCGCCGTGGCGGTAAGGGTGTAAAATGTTACAAGATCAATTCAAAGACAGGTAACGTTGTCGGAATGAAGGCAGTCAATAATGATAATGAGATCATGTTGATTTCTACAGAAGGTATTGTAATCCGATTAGAGTGTAGTTCTATCTCTGAACTTGGAAGAATTACTTCCGGTGTGAAACTGATGAAGATGGATGAGGGCAAAGATATTACAGTTGCATCCATTGCAAAGGTTCGTGACAAATCTCCGGAAGATAGTATTGCGGAATTTGAAGCAGAACAGGAAAAGGAAGAAAAAGAAGAGAAGAATCAATAAAATGATGGGGCTGCCTTTGGCAGTCCTATTATTGCTTAAAATTATTAACATGTGAGGATAACATTATGATCAAATTAATTGCGACTGATATGGATGGAACATTATTTAATTCCAATCAGGAGATATCTCCACTGAATATTGCTGCCATTAAGCAGGCAGAAAAGCAGAATGTAGAATTTATGATCGCAACAGGCAGAAGTATGGATACGATTGGCAATATAGTAAAAGAATATCAGTTAAATTGTTCTTTTCTATTAATGAACGGTGCAGAGATCCGGGATAAAGACAAGAATATTATCAATACGATCAATATAGAACAAGATACGATCTTAAGGCTTACAGACGTATTAGAACAGATGGGATATACACCGGAATTTATGACTGATCAGGGTGCGCAGATCTGTAGTACGCAGGAACGGATGGAATATAATATGGGATGTCGTATGCTCTGTTTAGACAGAACACATACACTGACCTTAGAACAGGCAATTGAGCAGGGAAAGAATAGTGTATTTATGAAAACCCTGACAAGAAATGATACATTACAGGATATGTTTGACAGGAATGTAGAAGTTCGTAAAATGATCGTGTTTGGCTTTGACCTTGAAAAAAATGCCAAAAACAGAGCAATTCTAACAGAACAATTTCCGGAACTGGCAATTTCTTATTCTTATCCGGATAACATTGAGATCAATGCACGACTGGCACAAAAAGGAAATGGTCTGATGCAGGCTATTGAGAAAATGGGAATCTCAAAAGAAGAGGTTGCAGTTTTTGGTGATGGACTAAATGATCTATCAATGTTTGAATTATTTCCAAACAGTTTTGCTCCTGCTAATGCAGAATATGAGATAAAAAAGCTTGCAAAAGAAGTGATTCCATCAAACAATGATGACGGAGTAGGAAAGAAAATCTTTGAATTATTATACAAGAACAAAGAAGAGAAAGCAGGGAGGTAATTATGAGAACCATACATACAGATGAGATTATCCGGAATGTCAAAGAAATGTGTATTGAGGCAAATCTGCATTTATCGGAAGATATGGAACAGGCAATCCGGACAGCAAAAGAAAATGAAAAGGGAACACTTGGAAGACAGATTCTTGGTCAGCTTTGTGAAAACATGGATATTGCTGCTAATGAGCAGATCCCGATATGTCAGGATACCGGAATGGCAGTATTTTTTGTAAAGGTAGGACAGAATCTTCATATTGAGGGAATGAATATAACAGATGCAATCAACGAAGGAGTCCGACAGGGATATACGGAAGGATATCTTAGAAAATCTGTTGTGGCAGATCCTCTGCTTCGGGAGAATACAAAGGATAATACACCTGCCATCATTCATTATGATATTGTACCCGGAGATTCTTTAGAAATATTGATCGCACCAAAAGGATTTGGTTCAGAGAATATGAGTCGTGTATTTATGTTAAAACCGGCGGATGGTGCAGAGGGAGTCAAAAATGCAGTAATAGAAGCAGTAAAAGATGCGGGACCAAACGCATGTCCTCCAATCGTTGTCGGAGTTGGTATTGGCGGTGATTTTGAAAAAGCAGCGATCCTTGCAAAAAAGGCACTTACCAGAAATACAACAGAGGGTTCTTCTTTACCACATATCCGGCAGATGGAACAGGAATTATTGCAAACGATCAATCAGTTAGGAATCGGACCGGGAGGTCTTGGAGGTTCCACAACTGCACTTGCAGTCAATATAGAAACTTACCCAACACATATTGCAGGTCTTCCAGTTGCAGTGAACATGTGTTGTCATGTGAACCGGCATGTGAAGAGAGTACTTTAGGAAAGGATAATAGCCTTATGGTAATTAAGGTTTGGTATAGATATGGATAAAAATATACATGTTCCATTTACAAAGGAAGAAGTTGTAACATTGCATGCAGGAGATTATGTATATCTGACAGGAACAATATATTCTGCAAGAGATGCTGCACATAAGAGAATGTATGAAACAATGTTAGAGGGAAAAGAGATTCCGATGGAGCTGAAGGATAATGTCATTTATTATTTAGGACCGACCCCTGCAAAAGAAGGTCAGGTAATCGGATCTGCAGGACCAACTACAGCAAGCCGTATGGACAAATATACTCCTATGTTATTAGACAATGGATTGAATGGAATGATTGGTAAAGGAAAACGCTCCCAGGCAGTCATTGATGCAATCATTAGAGATAAAGCAGTCTATTTTGCAGCAGTAGGAGGTGCCGGTGCCCTGCTTTCCAAATGCATCAAGAAATCAGAAGTAATCGCTTATGATGATCTTGGAACAGAAGCCATTCGTAAGATGGAAGTAGAAAAATTTCCTGTAATCGTGGTAATTGACAGTGAGGGACATAATCTCTATGAAACGGCGGTAGAAGAATTTAAAAAGACTTTATTATGGTAAAAGTACACAATGAACTTTGGATATTATGCTATAAATGTCTATTTCACTTAGATTTCATTGAAAATGTGAATAAAATGTGTTTAAATCAAAACAGTACATTGTGTATTTCATTTGGAAAAAAGGAGAAATATTATGAAAAATATGAAGAAATCAATGAAATGTCTGATTGCATTAATGGTTATGGCTATGGCATTCTGCGTAACAGGGGTGAATGCACAGGCTGCAAAGAAGACACAGAAAGTAACGTTTTTTGTTGGAGAGAAGATCCAGCATACATTTATCGGCTACGGTAAAATTAAGAGTGCAAAATCCAGCAATAAAAAAGTAATTAGTGTTAAGAAAAATAACAGAGGTGTTGTATCAACTGTAAAGAAGAAAGGTAAGGCAACTCTTACTATAAAAGGAACAAGAAATACTCTTGTTTACAAAGCAACTGTTACAACTCCGAAGCTGGAAGCATCTTTACCAACAAGAACAAGTGGTGAAAATAGTAGAAGCATTGTAACTTTAAATAATAAAGGTGTAGGATATTATTCGAGTGTTGATGTAAAATATATCTTTTATGATGCAAATGGTACTATGTTAGGATATAAAAATGCATATTTTTATAGAGTAGGTGCAAAGAAAAAAGCATATGCTGAAGTATATTTAGGTTCTTCTTATGATAATGCAGATCTTAGTAAAACAACGTATGAGATCAGTTATCGTAGAGATGTTGATGCTAACTTTAAAGATTATAGTAAAAAAGTAAAATACTCTTTAAAAGAATCTGGCAGCAATATAGTAATTAATGCGAAATCATCTTATAAAGGAAAAGGATATGTGTATGCTGGATATACTATTTTCTTCTATGATGCGGCAGGTAATGTGATCGATTGTGAAGATTTCTATCTTTCACTTGACAAGAAAAATAAAACAAATGCACGAACAATTTATAAGCCTAATAAGGCTGTATCATATAAGTTAGTAAATACAAGAGCTTACGAAGTAAAATATTAATATGAATAATAGACTGATTCTATCTGAATGGTGGAATCAGATTTATTACATAAAAAATGTATGAGAGGAAGTTGATTTATGAAAAAGATTACGAAGATTTTTGGTTTATTATTGATTAGTTGTTTTATGCTTGTTCCGGGTATTACAGCAAAAGCTGCAGTGCAGCCTGCAAAACCTACCGGATTAGGTGTATATTCTCAGGACAAGAGCAAAATTGCGATTGATTTTACTTTCGATTCCAATTTACCAAATTATAGTCCGGAGAATCCATATAGTTTTGGATATGAAGTAACTATTAAAAACACAAAAGGAAAAACATTAAAAGTTTTAAATACAAATACAAATTCTAATGATTTTAAATTAGAAAATGAAAGCACATTAGCAATTGTTTTAAGTGGTAAACAATATACAAGATCTGCATTTATCTTCAAAGTGCGTTCTTTTGTTTGTGATGCAAATAATCAGCCGATATACAGCGAAACTGCTGAAAAGTTAGTTGTTCCAAGAGCAGTTGTTACAAAGATTAAAGCAACGAGCAGAACAACCGGTAAGGTTTCATGGAACAAGATCAGTGGTGCAAAGAAATATACAGTATATGTTTCATCCAACAATGGAAAGAAATATAAAAAAGCAGGCTCTACAAAATCAAAATCCTTTACAATCAAGAATATGAAATTAGGTAAAACATATTATGTATATGTTGTTGCAGATGGTGTAAAGGTTGGTAAGAAGAAATATAAATCATCTAAGATGAAAGATAAACAAGGTGGAGTAACGAAAGTTTCTATTTATATGAGATATAGATAAAACGTTATTGAACAATAGAAAAAATGTGATAAAATAAGACTGGTAATGTGATATCAGTCTTATTTTTATATGGACAGGTACAAAAGAATATAAGAAAAAATAACATTTTATAATAATTATTTGAAGCAGAGAGGAGATACGAAAATGAAAAAGTGGTTATCCGTATTTATATTTTTATTAGCAGTTTCCGGTATGTCTGTTCAGGCTCAGGACTTCACGTTAAAGAGTGGTTCGTACCAGTCAGGTACATATGCCGGAGACAATGAAGAAGATTATAATTATTATATGGTAAAAACAAATAAAAAAGGTTATCTTGCAATTACTGCAAAAACATCCGATCATAAGAATCTATTCGTTGATATTTGTGATCAGAATAAACAGGTTGTTGCATCAGATATCTCTATTGAAGATAAAAAAAATGTATTACATGCGTGTGATAAATCAAAAGTTTATTACATTCGTGTAAAAGGTACACAAGGAATTACTTATAAGATATCCTATAAGATAACTACATTGAATCTGAAATATGCCAAAAAATATACATATACAGTCACAAATGCTTCCTTACAGGAAAAACAACAAGTTGTAATTCCTATGAAAGTATCCAATTCCGGAATTCTGCATTTTATGGTGAATACAAGTAATCCATTAACTGTTAAATATTATAATAGTAAGAAAAAAGCAGTATCTGAAAATGCAACTATGATAAAAAAGGATTTATCGGGAATTGGTATTGCATCAAAGGGTAAATACTATGTTCATTTATATAATCCGGAAAATACAACAATTGGAACTACTACTTTGAAAGATATCAAATATCAGGTAGATAATGTATTTACGATCAGGAATGGATCAAAAGGCAAAGCAAAATCATTATCAAAAGGAAAATATGTAAGAATGTTGGTACCGGCCGGGAAAAAGACAACAGCATGGTTTAAGATAAGAATCACCAAAAAACAGAAACTCAACATTTCTATTGATTCTCAGATGATGCAAAATAATGGAAAAAACCTGCAATTATATATCTGTAATAATAAAGGAAAAAAATTAAATGTAAATCCTATTATTATCAATGGAGAAAGTTCGGTTATATATAAGAAAAAATATATTATGAAATATCCTAAGACAGTATTCGGAACAACCAGTGCATTTCCGGAAGGAACATACTATATTAAAGTAGAAAGCAAAACAAAAACATCATCAGGTGCATTTAAAATCAAATGGAATTAAGTGATTGACACAGTAAAATGTTGATAAAATGTTGACAAGTGAAAAATATCTGGGGATAACTTTTAAAAAACGGTGCATAACTAAAAATGCCCGAAAATAAAGGAAAAAACCTATTGACAAAAGGAATTTGATTTGATAATATAATCAAGCGTCACGAGTTAAGGTATTGATTTTAATTAACTTTGATGTACTTCACATATTGATTGTGAAGATAAGATACAATTTAATATCTGTATGATATTTAGGCATGGAGAAATACTCAAGTGGCTGAAGAGGCGCCCCTGCTAAGGGTGTAGGTCGTTCGCGCGGCGCGAGGGTTCAAATCCCTCTTTCTCCGTTTTATTTTTTCCAAAATATGTACATAAAATAATTTAGAAAAAATAAAAAAAGTGCTTGACATCAGATATCGGTTGTGTTAAGATATTATCTGTTGCGGCGCTGAGGTAACTTAGCAAAGCAAACAAGAACAATGAAAACTG
>HF987771.1:21425-27129 GCA_000431135.1 Clostridium sp. CAG:590 | reverse complement strand
ATGTGCCTCACACATCATCCCTCATTTACGCTGTGTGCGAACGATAGGCAAGAATGTCATTTAGGAGTTTGTCCGGAATACGCAGGTTACCACGCCCGGTTCCAATGGAGATATCTGGTTTGACGATGCCGTGGAAATCAGAACCTCCGGATACAAGGAGATTCCGTGCATATGCGATACTGCGTAATTCCTGAGTCTGTCCATTGTCATACGTGGAATAGTAACATTCCATACCGGCAAGTCCTAGTGGAATCAGGGTATCGTCTAAGAGATGCTCGACCTCGGAACGTGACATTTTGTAGGAATAAGGGTGGGCAAGGATCGCAGTTCCGCCAGCCTGCTGGATGAGAGGCAGGATCTGTTCGGGGGTTACTTTTGGTTTTGGAAGATAATAAGGACAACCGATTCCTAAGTAACGGTCAAATGCTTCGTTCTTATCCTTACATACACCTTTCTCTACAAGAACCCTTGCAAAATGTGCTCTTGTAATGACACTGTTTGGATTGCCGTGTTTCAATTCTTCAATCGTTAATGGAATGCCGGCCGCAACAAATTTGGCAACCATGTGTTCATTTCGTTCTTCGCGTGCCTGTTTTAAATCATCCAGAGTTTTACAGAAGACCGCATCTTGATAGTCGACAAACAGACCGACAATATGGATTTCACGATTTCCATAATAGCAGGAAAGTTCTGTGCCGGGTATTACTTCGATTCCCCCAATCTGCTGTGCATGTGTAATTGCTTCGGCTACGCCGTCAATTGTATCATGATCGGTGAGTGCAAAGGTGCTTAATCCGGCATTTTTAGCGAGTTCAACAACTTCGGAGGGTGAAAATGATCCGTCGGAAGCAGTAGAGTGTACATGTAAATCGATATAATTCATAATCAAATCCTTTCTTATAGCATGTTAGTTGTATGCAGAGCAGATCATAGTCTGTCTTTGTGTATATTACAAGAAATAGGTACAAAAATACTGTGCCTACTCTATATAGTAGTCTTATTTCTGAAAGAATGCAATTCGCATATTCTGCGATATGTATTTTTTCAGATACACATACCAATATCCAACAAAATCTTCTCATTTTCGCGAAAATAGGACTAGATTTTTTTTGCGATATATGAGAAAATGTACTCAGTTACGGCGTTCAGTTTATTTCAGCAGATAGACTGGAACTCTTATACATAAGATGAGCCGATAATTTTATAATTGAAAGGAGTTTCAACATGATTTATTCACAAGAAGTAGAAAACATGTGTCCAGTTGCTCAGGGCGTACATCATGGTTGTGCACCTATTCCAGAGGAAGCTAAGTGGGTACAGGCAAAGGAAGTAAAAGATATCTCTGGTTTAACACACGGTGTTGGCTGGTGTGCACCACAGCAGGGTGCCTGCAAGTTAACATTGAACGTTAAGGAAGGTATTATTCAGGAGGCATTAGTTGAGACAATCGGATGTTCAGGTATGACACATTCAGCAGCTATGTCAGCAGAGATTCTTCCTGGTTTAACTGTAATGGAAGCATTGAACACAGACTTAGTTTGTGATGCAATTAATACAGCTATGAGAGAGTTATTCCTCCAGATCGTATACGGTCGTTCACAGAGTGCATTCTCTGAGGAAGGTCTTCCAATCGGAGCTGGTCTTGAAGATTTAGGTAAGGGTCTTCGTTCACAGGTTGGTACTATGTATGGTACTTTGAAGAAGGGACCTCGTTACTTAGAGATGGCTGAGGGTTATGTAACTGCAATCGCATTAGATGCAGATGACTTGATTATTGGTTACAAGTTCGTTAACCTTGGTAAGATGACTGACTTCATCAAGAAGGGTGATGATCCGAACACCGCTTATGAGAAGTCTTGTGGTCAGTACGGTAGAGTTGCTGATGCAGTGAAGTTAATTGACCCACGTACAGACAAAGAGATCGAGAAATAATAGAAGGAGGTAACGAGATCATGGCATTATTTGAATCATATGAAAGAAGAATTGATAAGATTAATGAAGTATTAGCAAGCTACGGTATCTCCTCTATCGAAGAAGCAGAGAAGATTACAAAGGATGCTGGCTTAGACGTATATAATCAGATTAAAGGAATTCAGCCAATCTGTTTTGAGAACGCTTGTTGGGCATACACAGTAGGTGCAGCAATCGCAATCAAGAAGGGCTGTAAAAGAGCAGCAGATGCTGCAGCAGCAATCGGTGAGGGACTTCAGTCTTTCTGTATTCCAGGTTCTGTAGCTGATACCCGTAAGGTAGGTTTAGGACATGGTAACTTAGGTAAGATGTTACTTGAGGAAGAGACTGAGTGTTTCTGTTTCTTAGCTGGTCATGAGTCATTCGCAGCTGCTGAGGGTGCTATCGGTATCGCTGAGAAGGCTAACAAGGTTCGTCAGAAACCATTAAGAGTTATTCTTAACGGTTTAGGTAAAGACGCAGCTCAGATCATTTCCCGTATCAACGGATTTACATTTGTTGAGACAGAGTATGATCCATATACAAACGAGGTTAAGGAAGTATTCCGTAAGTCATATTCAGAAGGACTTCGTGCTAAGGTTAACTGCTATGGTGCTAACTCAGTACCAGAAGGTGTTGCTATCATGTGGAAGGAAGGCGTTGACGTATCTATTACCGGTAACTCAACCAACCCTACAAGATTCCAGCATCCGGTTGCAGGTACTTACAAGAAGGAGTGCTTAGAGAAAGGTAAGAAGTATTTCTCAGTTGCATCAGGTGGTGGTACAGGACGTACACTTCACCCAGATAACATGGCAGCAGGTCCTGCTTCTTATGGTATGACAGATACATTAGGACGTATGCATTCAGATGCACAGTTCGCTGGTTCTTCATCTGTTCCTGCTCACGTAGAGATGATGGGATTGATCGGTGCCGGTAACAACCCAATGGTTGGTATGACTGTTGCAGTTGCAGTATCTATCGAAGAAGCTGCTAAGGCTGGTAAGTTCTAGGCATTGAATATTTAATGAAAGCCCATCCCGAACCTTAACGAAACCGAGGCAAAGCCAAAGGTTGAGTTTAGTTGAGTGGATGAAAAACAATAATAAAATACAGCATGACATGCAGATTTGCAGGTCATGCTGTTATTTTTTAAAGATTATTTTATTAACAATCGATATTCAGAATCGTTTTTCCTGTCGCAGGATCAGGGATACCTAACAGGCACATGATGAGAGCCATTCGTATGTATTTTCCGTTCTGAACCTGATCAAAATAAGCGGCTCTTGGATCATCATCCACATCAAGGGAGATTTCATCGACTCTTGGAAGAGGATGAAGAACTGGCATATCTTCTTTAGCCTGTTGCAGTTTTTCTTCATTGAGGACATAGATATCTTTTAACCGGATGTATTCCTCTTCGTTGAAGAAACGTTCTTTTTGTACCCTTGTCATATATAGGACATCTAACTGTGGCAAAGTATTTTCTAAGCTAAATACCTCTTTATATATAGAATGGGTGGGATCTAAAACATCTGTTTTCATATAGTCTGGGATACATAGTTCTTCCGGGGAGATGAAATAGAACTGATTCTCTGGAAAACGTACCAGACTGCTTACCAAAGAATGAACGGTTCGTCCAAATTTGAGGTCCCCACAGAATCCGATTGTTAAATGATCTAATTTCCCTTTACGTTGACGGATGGTCATCAGATCAATCATTGTCTGGGTTGGATGTGCATGTCCACCGTCTCCGGCATTTATAACCGGAATCTTGGAATACATGGATGCGCGAAGGGGTGCACCTTCTTTGGGATGCCGCATTGCTATAATATCAGCATAACAGCTTATTACACGGGTGGTATCGGCTACGGTCTCACCTTTGGTTGCGCTTGATTGTTCAGCACTGGAAAATCCAAGTGTTTGCCCACCGAGACTTAGCATGGCAGACTCAAATGACAAGCGTGTTCTGGTGCTTGGCTCATAAAAAAGGGTAGCAAGCTGCCTGCCATCAGCAACATGGCGATACAATACAGGGTTGGAACGGATGCGTTCCGCAAGGTCTAAGATGTCTAAGGTTTCTTCTACGGTTAAGTCCATAGGGGTGATTAAATGTCTCATAGCCATTCTCCTTTAAGTAAGTATTCGTCACGCTTTGCACCGACGGAAACAAAGTTAATCTCTGCATGCAACATTTCCTCGATTGTTTGAATGTAGTTTCGGGCATTTACAGGGAGTGTCTCATATGTTCTGCATTTTGAGATATCTTCCTGCCAACCGGGAAGGGTGTATACGACAGGGGTATAATGGTCTAAGTTATCAGTTGGGTCGAATTCGACTAGGGAACCGTTTGTGTTTTTGTATCCTGTGATGATTGGAATTTCTTTCATAGAGCTTAATACATCTAATTTGGTAAGAGCGATCTTGTCGGCACCCTGACACTTCAGACCATACCGGCTTGCCACAGCATCAAAGGGGCCTACACGGCGAGGGCGTCCTGTTGCGGCGCCAAATTCACCCCCGGCAATGCGAAGATCCTGCTGCCATGCTTCGGAGACTGCATGTTCTGCCACAAAAGGCCCGGCTCCGACACAGGTGGAATAAGCCTTCAGGACACCTACCGTATGATCAGCATGTCTGCCGGGAATGCCTGCACCAATTGGCCCATAGGCCGAGATTGTTGAGGAACTGGAAGTATAGGGGAATATACCATAGTCAATGTCTCTTAAGGCACCAAGCTGAGCCTCTAGGATAACATTTTTTCCCTCGGAAAGTGCATGGTCTATATAGGAACCGGTGTCGCATATATACGGGGTGAACTTGGCAGCCTGTTCCTGACACCAGGAAAGAAGTGCAGGGTAGGACATTGGTTCCTGATGATAGCAGCCGGCAAGCTCTAAGTTCTTTGATTCGAGAATTGTCTTTAGCCGTGCTTGTATCGTTTCATCATCTAAATGAAGCAGATCTCCAAGACGAAGTGTTTTTTTACGATATTTATCACTGTAGACATAGGCGATTCCTCTCTTGGTAGAACCGAATGCGGAGCCGGTTTTTGCAAGCCGATCTTCTTCTAGTTCATCCTGAATTCTATGCCATGGCATGGAAATAGTGGCTTTTTTAGATAGTTTTAAATGATCGGCATTTATGGAAATCCCTCGTTTTTCTATTTGAGCGATCTCGTTTGTCAGGTGCTCTAAGTCAATGACCATACCATCTCCAAGTACACATACAACGTTTTTATGAAGGATTCCGGAAGGAAGAAGATTCAGAATGAATTTTCCCTGATCGGTTACTACCGTATGTCCTGCATTGTTGCCACCTTGGTAGCGGACAACAATATCAGCCTGTTCGGAAAGAAGATCAATGACCCGTCCTTTTCCCTCGTCACCCCAATTGATACCTGTTACAGATGTTAGCATAATATAATATCCTCCTTATATGTAAATGTATTTTAGTAAGTATTACGTGCAGTAACGGAAGGTACGATCCGTAAGAATTCTGGCAAAGATAAGTCCGAGTGGGAGAGCTGTAATGATCAAAATAGCAGATGTAAACCATGAAACAGCATCGGTCAGGGACATTATGCCAAAGTTATATATGGCACGATATAAGTAAAGTCCGGGAACCATAATAACAATGGATGGAACCGTTAACGATATACGCGGATATCCGTTATATTGTTTGATTGCGGAAGCAAGAAGTCCGGCAGCAGCAGCACCGATAAATGCGGCAACCGCGGCAGGCATTCCCGGAA
>HF987771.1:0-21402 GCA_000431135.1 Clostridium sp. CAG:590 | reverse complement strand
GTTCCAGACGTAATGTGTTAGCAATAGATCCGATCAACGCAGCGGTAGCAGCCATAGGAATGGAGCTGTTAAACATAATTGAGAAGCCGAACACCCCGCAGAAACTGGTGATCAGTCTTAGGATCAGATGTGTTATATTGTTAAGATCCAGTTCCGTAAAATCCTGCGGTTGCAGATGTAATAGCAACGCCATGATCCAGGCAAAAATGGTGGCAACTAATACAATGATGATGGAATAGGTAAGCCTCTCAAGCCCGGAACGAAGATCTAACTTAGCAAGGTCGATTCCACTTGTGATAAATGGAAATCCGGGTATGATAAAAAGCATGGAACATATATAGCCTGCTTCGTGAACAGCAGGAATATGAAATAACACAATAGCCAGCTTTAATAATACGGCATATATCAGGCAGGCTGCGGATATGGATGCGGCGATATTCAAATACAGGGTAAAGTGATGTTTGATCAATTTCGTACGGATCAGGTTGCCGATACCGGCGGCAATGAATGCAAGCAGCATTTCAATCGGGCCACCACCAAGAAGAAATGTAAATGCACAACATGCAAGTGCTGCGGCAAGACCTAATTTTGCAGGCGAATACAGTGCGTGAATCTGCTCAATCTCATCCAGTCGTTTATGAATCATTTCACCAGTCAGATGTGCTTCCTCATTTGGAAAATTGTCAACGAATTGTTCCATGCGATACAGTTTTGAAGTGTTTACGCCGGTATTTGCAATGCTGAGGGATTGTGAAACACAGTCATTACCATCAAAGCAGTTAAATTCGATTGACATGAGTCCGACGTCAACGGTGCATGTAACTCCGAGCTCTTTTGAAAGCTTGTTCATGGAAGTACGGACACGCCAGGCTCCTGTTCCACAGGACAACATGATTAATCCGACACGACCGATAACAGAAGCTTTTTCAATCAGATCGGCTTCGGCAATTAGTGCATTGCTGTCCGTATTGGTATAATCGTGCCAGGGTATTTCCATGTGATTCTTTTCCATGATATCAACATAATTAGTTTTTGGCATAGATGATCGCCTCTGCTTTCTCTACATGGTGTTCTAAGTTGTGTAAAAAGATGGAATTTGGCAAGAAAATACCAAGTTCATCAAATCGTTTATTGTCTTCCACAAAAGAATCCTGACCGTAGAATACATATGAGGTGGGTAAATTTTTCTCAAGTTCTAACATTAAATCCCATACAGCACTATAGGCTTCCGCTTCGGTTTCCTTTAGCTTGACTGTATCTGGAAGTTCCCGTATAAGCAGAATGCCGGTATTTTCTTCAAGAATTCGTTGTTCGACGGTTGAAGAATCTTCTCCATATGTATGGCTGTATCGATATGCCTTTGCGAAGAAGATGTTTTTCTTATTAATTAAATTCTTATAAATGCTATAAAAATGTTGATAATCTTTATCGTGTACTAAGTGTTTATAATCAGGTAGAAGGATTCCGTTATGGTCGGTCATAATAAGCGGATTCTGGGTTCCATCCGCATTGAAACGGTATGGAATCAGAAAGGCATTTCTAAGCAGATCAAATAAAGTATTCTGGGTAATTGCCATCAAAAAAGCGGATAAATCTTTGTTCTCATAGCAACCAAATAGTGCCTGGGCGAATTCACCCGGTGAAAGACTGGTGTCAGAATCGTCGTTACAAAACAGATAATCATAAAAGGTATGAAACAATTTGTTGCATGCCCATGGATCATTTAATATTTTCCGGAATAAGACTTCGGATTTTTCTTCCCGTGGGAAAATAGGTGTGTCTCTCATAATATTCAGCTCCTTCTTGTATTTCCATTTCGATTCGATTATACTATTGAGTTAGTGATAAGTAAAAATCATAATTGATATGATTGTTATAATCATTTGATATGTTGAAAGGACTATTTATGGATGTTAATTTTGAATATTATAAGATTTTCTATTATGTAGCGAAGTATCAGAATTTTACAAAAGCGGCACATGCATTAGGAAGCAGCCAGCCGAATGTGACGAGAGCAATGAACTGTTTAGAGCAACAGATGGGGACGACATTATTGATAAGAAATAATCGTGGGGTACAGTTAACCCCGGAAGGGGAGAAGCTCTATGTTCGTGTGTCTGCAGCGATGACACAGATACTTGCGGCAGAAGAGGAGATTACAGACAGTACAAGTCTTTCGCACGGAAGTATTTCGATCGGTGCAAGTGAGACGGCACTTAATATATTTCTGTTAAACAGGTTAAAGTCTTTTCATATGGTGCATCCGGGAATACGTCTTAAGATCTATAATCATTCTACGCCGGAAGCGATCGAGGCTGTGAAGAATGGAACGGTGGATTTTGCGGTTGTATCAACACCGGTATATGCAGAGGAACCGCTTAAGACGATCCGGCTACAGTCGTTTCGGGAAAAATTGGTTGGAGGAACGACCTTTACGGCACTTGCAAGCCAGGAATTATCCTTGCAGGAAATAATGAATTATCCGCTAATATGTTTAGGAAAAGAGACTATGACATATAGGTTCTACAAAGATTTGTTCTTAACACATGGCTTAGAATTAGAGCCGGATACCGAAGCAGCTACGACTGATCAGATCCTGCCATTGGTAAAATGTGAGTTAGGGTTGGCATTTTTGCCGGAATCCATGGCACAGGAATCAATAGATAGGAAGGAAATTGTGGAAATCTCTTTGAAAGAGAAGATACCGCCAAGAAATGTATGCCTTGTATATGATAGTACACATCCAATCAGTTCGGCAGCACATCAATTAAGAAAGGCAATTACTGAGAACCGACAGGAGGATTAAACGCAGTTCGTACAGTGGAACATATAAATGCAAAGAAAAATCAAAAGCCTGATGATTCATCAGGCTTTTTTCATATCTGCATCTCAATATTTACGACAAAATTCCGGTTGACTGTAAGAACAGAATAAACATCAGAACCGGTGCAACATAGCGGATCATAATACGATATAATTTCTTTCTTCGGAACTTCTCTCCGTTACGTTCCATTTCATCAATGACATAATCCGGTGTCATAACCCAGCCGATTAAGATGGTTGATAACAGTGCGATAAATGGCATCATGACACTGTTGCTGATATAGTCCATAATGTCAAGTAACTGTCCGGTAGAACCGTTTGGAAGTACAACCTCTACATAGAACACACTGTAACCCAAAGCAATGACAGCGGATGCGGCAAGATAGATCACGGATAAGATCAGTACGGTTTTCTTGCGGCTTGTATGGAAGATCTCCATACAGTTGGCTGTGATGGACTCCAGTACGGAGATACAGGATGTTAAGGTTGCAAAAACGGCAGTTACAAAGAACAGGATTCCGACGAAGATTCCTGCTTTTCCCATAGCGGCAAATACCTTTGGCAGGGATACAAACATCAGGCTCGGACCGGCTCCCATTCCTTCGGTTCCGGAAAATACATATACCGCAGGAACGATCATGGCTCCGGCTAAGAAAGCAACACCGGTATCAAAGATCTCAATCTGATTGACAGCCTTATTCAGGTCAACTTCCGGTTTTACATAGGAACCATATGTGATCATAATTCCCATGGATACACTGAGAGAAAAGAATAACTGGCTCATAGCGTCTAATAGAATCTGTAAGAAACGCTGCACCGTAAGTCCCTCAAAGTTTGGTGTAAGGTAGTATAAAAAGCCTTCCATACCGGTTTGTACCTGACCGGAGGCATCTGTGTGTTTCAGAGTTAAGGCATATATGGCAATAACGACGATCAATACAAGAAGAATCGGCATCATCCATTTGGATACCCGTTCGATTCCACCTTCCACACCGTTATATACGATAAATGCAGTCACCGCCATGAAAAGGAGTGCAAAGACAACCGGTGAGGCAGGTGATGTGATAAAGGATGTAAAATAATCATCTGCAGCAGCCGCTTTTGACTGACCCGTAAGATATACAACTGCGTATTTGGTGATCCATCCGCCGATTACGGCATAATAGGTCATGATCAGAACCGGTACCAAAAAGGTAAGGATTCCTAAGAATTTCCATTTCGGCCGCATTTGTGTGTAGGCACCGATGGCACTTTGCTGTGTACGTCGCCCAATGGCGATGTCGGATGTCAATAACGTAAATCCGAATGTGATGACAAGAGCAAAATAGATAATTAAAAATAGTCCGCCTCCGTCTTTTGCTGCGAGATATGGGAATCTCCACAAATTTCCTACTCCAACGGCACTACCGGCAGCGGCAAGGACAAATCCAAGCTGCCCTGAAAAATTGCTAGATTTTTTTTCCATTTTAGATAATCTCCCCTAAATATAATTTGTGTGATTAGGATAGCATATAATAAAGTAAAAGTAAAATAAATGTTTTCTTTCTATTATATAATGTAAAAAGAATGTTGAATTTGCAGGGCTTTCTTGACAAGTTTCCGGTTGTAAGGTAAAGTAAATTTTGGGTAATAAGGATTTTGTACAGATGATGATAGATTACAATGGGGGATAGCATGTTAGAGAAGAGGAAGAACTACGAGATAGCGTTATTTGTTATAGGATGTATTTTGCTGAATTATATCGGGAAGATTCTGGCAAATCATTTTGTGTTGCCGTTGTGGCTCGATTCGATCGGAACCGTGTTTACAGCATATGTGCTTGGACCGTTTTGTGGAGCTATTGTTGGTGTTACTGTTAATGTTATTTACGGAATTCTATTTTCTTATACGAATATGGTATATGCACTTGTAAGTGCAGTGGTGGCAGTATTAGTCGGTATTCTTGCAAAGAAAGGATGGCTTGAGAATCTTTTTCTGGCATTGTCGACGAGTTTTTTTGTAACAATACTTTCGGTTGCCTGTTCCGTGCCATTGAATTACTTATTCTTTGGCGGTGCAATTGGAAATGTATGGGGAGATGGTGTGACGGAGTTATTCAAACGCCTGGGGCTGAATTCTGTATTAAGTCATATTATCGGTGAATTCTATTTGGACTTTTCAGATAAAACATTGACGGTTTTGATCCTGTTTCTGGTTATTCGATGCTATCGCAGACATCGCAATGTATTTCACGAACATTCCAATCAAAAGACATCTCATAAAAAAGGCAGAAAAACGGAAAAAGTCCGTATGCTGATTGCATTCTTATTGTGTGGTTCCCTTTTGCTTACACCGGTTGCAGGCTTTGCAAAAAAGGATGTTACTGCTAGTTCCGGGACAAAAGAACAGGCGTCAGATACAGATAATTATAATGCCTATGTACAGACAATTTACAATGGCAGTAATGGTCTGCCCGGAGGAAGTGCAAATGATATCGCACAGACGAATGATGGTGTACTCTGGATAGGAACATATGGTGGACTATATCGTTATGGCGGCAATGAATTTGAATGGATGGATACATTTGATTCCGTTAAAAATGTGAACTGTCTGTATACAGACGAAGAGGGAAGATTATGGATTGGTACGAATGACACTGGTTTGTCGATCTGCATCAATGAGAAGATATCGAATGTTGTAACGGCAGAAGACGGCTTGCCGGCAGATTCCGTCCGTTGTATTACACAATGTACGGATGGGGATTATTATGTGGGAACAACCGGGGCGTTGGCGGTACTTACTTTAGCAGGTGGATTGTCAGTACAGTCGCTGATACCGGAGATTGTATACGCAAGTAGTATCAGTGCAGACCAGAACGGAAATGTTGCCGTTGTAACTAATGAAGGAAAACTATATGTTCTGAGAGACCGGAAGATCGTTTCTGAGATAACAGCGGAAGATGGAGAGGCTTATACGTGTTGTTCGTTTGATGAATCCGGTATATTATATGCGGGAACAACGGGAAGAGTAATAGATCTGTTTGAAGCAGATGCAAATGATTGGAAGAGAACCGATACACTCATCTGTGAGGGACTCCGCAATTTGAAATCACTGCATTTTTCGGAAGAAGGAAACTTGTTTATCTGTGCCGATACCGGTATGGGATATGTAGATGGTACGCTGCAATATCATGGAATTCAGTCGGATTCATTTAACAGTTCGATAGATCATATGTTGATCGATTATCAGGGAAATCTGTGGTTTACGTCGTCTCGACTTGGTTTGTTAAGATTATGTCCATCCGTATTTACAGATATATATCATGAGGCAGGACTGTCAGATCAGGTGGTGAACTGTGTAACAAGATGGAATGGGAATTTCTGTTTTGGAACAGATAACGGACTGGATATGATGAATGAGGATCTGACAAAAGCAGCGGTAAATAATCTGACGGATCGGTTTACGGGAGTCCGCATTCGAAACCTGTATGTGGATAATAGGAATCATTTATGGATCAGTACATCCGGGAGCGGATTGTTTGAAGTGGATAAATGGGGAAATGTGACAGAATACACTACCGCAAACGGATTGCCGGGTAATAAATTGCGGATGGTGATAGAGTTAGAAGATGGTACGATCGTGTCTGCCGGGGATTCCGGGATTGCATATATCGAGAATGGGAAGGTCACAGATGTGATCGGATATACCGATGGCTTGAATAATCCAAAGGTATTATGTTTGTTGGAACAGGCGGACGGAACGGTGCTTGCGGGTACGGATGGTGGTGGAGTTTCCGTTATCCGGGAACGCAAAGTGGTACAGACGTTGACAAGACAGGATGGACTGGGTTCCGAAGTTATATTGCGAATGATAAGCGATTCAGACGGGAAAGGAACGTTCTTTGTTACCAGTAACAGTATATGCTATCAGGACGATAACGGAATCCGGATTCTGGATTTTCCGTATTATAATAATTACGATATTGTAGAAGGTAAAAATGGAATGTTGTTTGTATTAGGTTCTGCCGGAATCTATGTTGTAGACAAGCACGATTTATTAGCAGGCGATGCGGATTATAAACTGTTGGATTCGCAGGCAGGCTTATTAAAAACATTTACCCCGAACGCATGGAACTATATGGATGAGGATGAAAATCTCTATTTGTCTACGGATACCGGTGTGGTTTGCATGAATTTGAACCGTTATGCTGTCTCTGTCCGTTCGTATCGTATGATCGTGCGGTCGATCAAAGTGGATGACACGACATATTCAGTGGAGAGAGGAGAGACAACGGTACTGCCGAGTGGAGTCAGCCGCATGGAGATTGTACCGGAGATCATCAATTATTCTCTGAATCTTCCGTATGTAAGTGTATATCTGGAAGGATTTGACAAACAGCCTAAGATTGTTCCGCAGGATCAGTTGAAAAGTATTGTATATACGAATCTTCCGGTTGGAACCTATACGTTCCGGTTAGGAGTAATGGATAGCAGGGGAAAGAAGGTTGTAGCAGAAAGCAGTTATACGATTGAAAAAGAACGTGAGATATATGATAATTGGTGGTTTGTGTTATATGCGATATTTGTTTTTGCGGTGGCGGTTGCGTATCTGACGTGGTTGTTTTTCCGCACACAGATCCAGCGGACCCTGAACATGCAAAAGAAGGAATTGGAATTTGCCAAGAGCCAGATTGAAATGGGAAATGAAACGGTACTTACGATTGCAAGAACGGTGGATGCGAAAGATGAGAATACGAGTCAGCATTCCGTCAGAGTATCGGAGTATTCTGTAATGATCGCAAAACGTTTAGGATTTGATGATGCTGCATGTGAACAATTACGAAAGGCTGCGTTATTACATGATATTGGAAAGATTGGAATCCCGGATCGGGTGTTAAATAAACCGGGACGATTAACGGATGAAGAGTACGAGATCATGAAATCCCATGTGGTAAAGGGTGCAGAGATCCTTAAGAAATTTACATTGGTTGAGAATGTCCAGGAAGGCGCATTATATCATCATGAGCGATATGATGGCAGAGGATATGTACATGGATTAAAGGGCGAAGAGATTCCGTTAAATGCAAGAATCATAGGAATTGCAGATGCATTTGACGCAATGACTGCCAATCGTGTTTACCGGAAGAAATTAGATTTTGATTTTGTGATCGGAGAATTGAAAAAAGGAAAAGGAACGCAATTCGACCCGGAACTGGTAGATATTATGTTGCAGCTCATTGAGGAAAAACAGATTGACGTGGAACAGCTTTATGCAGAACGACCGGTAACGGCAGATGAGGAGGTGCAGAAATGAAACGGATTTATGGAATTACGATAATTACTGCGGTCTCAGTGATTCTTGCCGTTGTAGGATTGTACAGCATCTTCTGGCATGATGATGAGAGCCGGACGATCAAGGCAGGTTTTGTGTATGTAGGAGATGCCAGTACGGCGTATACCAGTAATTTTATGGATGCACAGGAAGCCGTGGATAATGCATTTGGTGACAGAGTAAAGACAATCGCAAAATATAACGTAGCGGAAGGTGCAGAGAGAGAATCCATTGAAGAATTGGTGGAAGAAGGCTGTGACATTATATTTGCGACAAGCTACGGATATGAAACGGTGACAAAAGAATTGGCAGAGAAATACCCGGATGTTGAGTTTTGCATGGCAACAGGAGATAATGCAAATTCAGATACGGTATTGGCGAATTATCATACATTTATGGGTGCGATATATGAGGGGAGATATGTATCCGGTGTTGTGGCAGGAATGAAACTGCAGGAATTAATAGAGAATGGAACGATTACGAAAGAACAGGCGAGGCTGGGATATGTCGGAGCATATCCGTATGCAGAGGTTATTTCCGGATATACGGCATTTTTATTAGGTGCGCGTTCTGTGGTGCCGGAAACAACGATGGAAGTATGTTATACCGATACGTGGAATAATTATTTGAAAGAAAAGAAATGTGCGCAGGAATTGATCGGGGATGGCTGTGTGATCATTTCGCAGCATTCCGATACGGCAGGACCGGCGGTTGCATGTGAACAGACCGATGTATCGACACCGGTGTATCTGGTGGGGTATAATCAGAGTATGGCAGAACTGGCATCCACAACTTATCTGACGGGGGCAAAGATCAATTGGGTTCCGTATATGAAGCAAGCAGTGCAGGCCGTGTTGGATCAAAAGAAGATAGAGGACGTCGTTGTTGGAAATGTGAATGGTCAGGACATCGGAGCAGGATTTGACGAAGACTGGGTGCAGATGTTAGAATTAAATGAGTTAGTTGCCGCACCGGGAACAAAAGATAAGATCGCATCAACGATTGAGAAATTAAAGAATAATCAGATTGAGGTATTTCAGGGTGATTATATCGGTATCAATCCACAGGATGCAACAGATACCTATGACATGACAAAGGGTTATCCGGAGAATGAAAAGAGTTCGGCTCCATCGTTCTATTATATACTGAAAGATATCATTGATATAAAAGAATAAGAAAACATTAGGTAATATTTAAGATGTTTTAAGGAGTAATAACATAGAAACGGAATATCCGAAAAAGAAGAAAGATGAGGTAGATATTATGAGGTTTTTTATTGACACAGCAAATGTAGAGGAGATTAAGAAGGCAAATGATATGGGTGTGATCTGTGGGGTTACCACCAACCCATCCCTTATCGCAAAAGAGGGCAGAGATTTCACGGAAGTAATCAAGGAGATTACAACGATTGTGGATGGTCCAATCAGTGGTGAAGTAAAAGCAACTACAACAGATGCAGAGGGAATAATCGCAGAAGGCAGAGAGATTGCGGCTATTCATCCAAACATGGTGGTTAAGATTCCAATGACGGTAGAAGGATTGAAAGCAGTTAAGGTATTGTCTGAAGAGGGAATCAAGACCAACGTAACATTGATCTTCACTCCGGCACAGGCAATCCTTGCTGCTAGAGCAGGTGCTACCTATGTGTCTCCGTTTTTAGGAAGATTGGATGATATCAGTTCTATGGGTGTTACTCTGATTGAGGAGATTGTACAGATCTTTGATAACTATGATCTGGATACCGAGATCATTTGTGCTTCGGTTCGTAATCCGATCCATGTAATTGATTGTGCATTGGCTGGTGCAGACATCGCAACAGTTCCTTACAAGGTAATCGAGCAGATGACAAAGCATCCGTTGACCGATCAGGGTATTGAGAAATTCAAAGCAGATTACGAAGCGGTTTTCGGAAAGTAGAAGGAACGTATAATTATGACAGAGCAAGAGAAAATGTTAGCAGGGAAGATATATGATCCAAGTGACAAACAGTTAGAAGCAAGAAGGGTATTAGCACATAAACTGTCCAAGATGTATAATGACACCTTTGAGACGGAAGAAGAAAAACGCAAAGAGATATTAGATGAACTTATGCCGAACCGTGGTGAGGGAACCTATTTGCAGGGACCGATATATTTTGACTATGGTCAATTTACGACTATGGGAGAATGTTGTTATGCGAACTTTAACTTTACGGTACTAGATACTTGTCCGGTAACGATCGGAGATAATGTATTCTTTGGACCGAATTGTACGATTGCGACGCCAATGCATCCGTTCCGATGGCAGGAACGCAATCTGAAACGTAAGCCGGATGGAACATTTTATGATGACGAGTACGGTAAGCCGGTTACAATTAGTTCGAATTGCTGGATCGCCAGTAATGTTGTGATCGCAGCAGGCGTTACCATTGGAGAAGGCTGTGTAATCGGAGCAGGAAGCGTTGTGACGAAAGATATTCCGGCTAACTCATTGGCGGCAGGGAATCCGTGTCGTGTAATCCGTTCAATCACAGAAGAGGATTCCGTTCAGAATCGAAAGGAATTGTTATGAAGCAGGTATTGCTTGTGGAAGAAGTAATGCAAATCTCTTGACAAAACAGTAATAAAGAGTAAAAATAAATAATAAGAGTAAAGAACAGTAAAAGAGGTGTGCGATGCAAAATCCATTTACATTAGTTTTTGGTAAAAGTCCGTTAGAATCAATTTCCAGATTGGCACAGACGAATGAGATTATTGATTCGTTTTCGTCAGAATGGATGAACCAGCAGATTTATATGATTACGGGAGTCTGGGGCAGTGGAAAGACTGTAATGCTGACAGATATATCGAAGCATTTTCGCAAAGACAAGGATTGGATTGTAATAGAACTGAATCCGGATCGTGATTTGCTCCATAGTTTTGCTGCAAAATTATACGATCAGAAAAACCTGAAGGATCTGTTTATAAAAGCAAAGCTGGATTTATCAGTATTAGGGATTGGAGTATCCATTGAAAAATCAGATCCTTTTTTTGATATAGAAAATGCAATCCAGGCGATGCTAGAGGTTGTAAAAGATAAGAAGAAACGTGTACTTATCACAATTGATGAAGCAACAAGCAATGAAGAAATGAAAATATTTGCAAGTGCATTTCAGATTTTTGTTCGAAATGAATTGCCAGTATTTTTGCTCATGACAGGACTTTTTGAAAATATAGATGCCTTACAGAATGAGAAAAATCTGACGTTTTTGTACCGGGCACCAAAGATTAAGCTGCAACCATTAGATAAAGGTGTGGTGAAACAGAAATATCAGGAAATTTTTGGATTTTCCGGTGATGATGCATTAGCAATGGCGGATATGACCAAAGGCTATCCATTCGCATTTCAGGTATTAGGGTATCTGACGTGGCAGAAGGATGGAGATTATAAGTCGGTGGTTGGTATGTACAGACAGTATTTGAGTGAATATGTATACGATAAAATCTGGTCAGAGTTATCGAACAAGGATAAGAAAATATGCTATGGAATTGCAGAGACAGATTCAGGAAAAATAAAGGAAATCCGGGAGAAGTTGTCACTGAAAACAAATGAGTTCAATCCTTATCGTGACAGATTGAAAAAAAGAGGAATTATAAATTGTGAAGAACATGGGTATGTACATTTTGCGTTACCGGAATTTGGTGAATATGTATTGATACATGTATAAGGGATGAAGTGGAAATGTACGGTATTTTTTAGGTGAATCGGGATAAAGAGAACATCCGCATTATGAAATTGTTGGGGGAACATGTTATGAAACAGTATAAAGTGATACATATCATAGAGCCGGATTTCGGCTGTGAGGGATTGCCGGATGGTTCTGTTCGGATGGATCAGGTAATCCTTCAGGATGGATCAGGTGTCCGGATAACTGTTGAGGTTGCGGATGCGTACCTTTATGAACAGCAGATTGATGAGGGTGATGTTGTTATAAGAACAGAGAAGGGAATATGTAAAAACAGAGCTGAAGGAGTTGTTTGCAAAGCAAATGGATGATAGATCATTTATTGTGGAGATATTATTATAAAAGAGGAAGAACGTTAAAATGATTCAAAACATATTACACAGCAATATATTCATAGCATATTTATGCATCATCAATCTGATAACATTTGCAGTCTACGGCATTGACAAGTGGAAGGCGAAACACAACAAATGGCGTGTACGGGAAGCAACGTTATTGGGACTGGCAGTGATCGGTGGTTCCGTCGGGGCATTTGCGGGAATGTATACGTTTCGACATAAGACAAAGCATTGGTATTTTGTGGTGGGTGTGCCACTCATTTTTGTAATACAGATAGCGTTATTGGTTTACTGGGGAAGGTGAGATAGTGTTTGGAAGAAAGAGACACAAACAGACAAGTACATATGATGCAACAAAAATGCGACCAGTTATCCGTGCAAGTATCTGCACGGGAGAACAGGTCGCAGGTTTTAAGGACTTGCAGACTGGCAGATTTTCCGAAATCATGTTGATACGGGATGCGTCCGATCTTAGGCAATTCTGTACTCAGTATGGGGTAGAACAGTCTGCAATTACAAAGGAGTATTAGAATTTATGCTTCCTGAGCATGTGTTTCTTTTACTTCTTGTTCTGCGAACATTTTACCGAACAGAAAACGAATGATCGGTCCACAATACATAAGCTGCCAGAAGAATGCAACTGGGAAGTTCATAAAAGTAGTCTGTGCCCATACGGCGATTAACTGATTGCCGGCATCTTTGAATAGGATAGTTGCAATGAGACTCATGATCGGACACATAATGCAGATGATCATGACGGAGATTGCAAGAGTGATCACAATTGGACGATCCTGTGGAGTTACAATCCGGAATGCTAATTTATGGGCAAGGTTGTCAACTACAAGTAATTCTAAGAAAAAGGCAACCGGCCACATGATCAGTAATTCATGAAATGCAAGTCCCAATACCTGATTACTCATACCACCTGTATTGAGGGCGATGTTGTAGCAGATCATGACATAGACCATCAGAAATGACATCATTAACGTGAAAATAACATTTTGAAATAAATTTTTTGGCATAATATTCCTCCTAAAAATGAGCGTAAAAAAGACACATGTGTTGTTCGTTATCAAGCATACACTTGTGTCGTTTCCAATAAAATATCAATTCTTAATTACACTATATAATTTGTTCCGAGTTGCTATTATAAGCAAACTTTCCGGAAAAATCAACCCCTAAAATTAATTTCGCACAGCGTAGAATATACGCTGTGCGAAGAAATGCTTAATTTGCAGCTTCTGTAGATGCGGATGTTGTTGCTGCCGTACTTTCTGCTGTGGTGGCGTTATTGCCGCCGCCTTCTGTGGATGCGTTATCCCCACTGGTTGAATCGCCGCTTTCGGTGCTGCCGGTCGTAGTGTCACCGGTTCCCACACTTAATGCCCACATATTCGTAATCTGGTTACTCAACCGTTTGAAATCCCAGCCGACATCACTACGGGCCTGGCTTGTAGGATCATTTACATAGAAAAGACCGTCTTTGTAGTCTTTGATCACAATGTAACTTCCGCTTCTTGTAAAATCTCCCGGAGCCATAGAACAGATGATAACTTTGCCGCTTTCTAAGGCTGATTTCATATCATCTTCTGCAACGGTCAAAGCTTCGGAACTTAAACCAAGTCCCGCTGCCCCATCGGTCATAAGCGTCCAATTGGTATCTCCATGTTCATCAATATAACCCTTTTCCGTTGAGTAATCAGCTACTTTGATCGGATTCATGCTTCCATCCTGTTTCAAATAGGTGTATGCCATAGAAAGACAGGTTGGACCACTTCCGCTAAATGCAACCAGATCATTTCCGTAATCCGCATAACCCCATTGTTCATCATATTGAAGGAATAATGGAATCTCTGTCTGACTGACATCTACTGAAAAATCGCCATCATATACGGTATTAATCTTTGCAATATAATCTAAGGTAAATTGCTTCATTTCGAGATTGGCAGCCAAATTGCGTAACAGGATATCGGAATAGACTGCCTGGTTGTCCATAATATTCTTAATATCGGTGTCTGTTTCTGTCGCAGTTTGAAGGATTGCAATGGCTGCATCACGATCGGCTGGCAGATCTTTGGCAAGAATTGCTTCGTCAATGTCTGCAACGGGAGCTTCTGTTGTAGCTTCCTGTGTGGTTGCAGGCAATTCTGTTGTCGCTTTTGGCTTTTTGTCTTTGGTGAACAGACCAACGATTCCGGTGATCAGTTTTACAATTATGAAAATTACTAAAATGACAGCAACTAATAAAATGCTGCATCGGATAATGGCCTGTTGACGGCGCTTCTTTCTGCGTCGTTCTCTTGCAGCAAGTTTTCTGCGACGTGCGGCGGCACGTTCTCTTCTAAGATCTTCTAATTCTGCTTCGGTTAATTGTTCTTCATTATCATATTTATCCATGTTCATCCCACCTTGTGTATTATTATAACAATGTAAATATGCTCTTATAAATGTGCACAAATAAAATCGTATATTATGTACACTTATTTATTATAGCATGAAACTATTAATAAAAACCATAAAATTTCTCAAAAAATTCCGAAGTTTTCCTGTTGCACAGATTCAATATGGGGGTATATCATGTATTTAGTCAGAATAACAGGAGGAAACGTGCATGGGATTAAATGATACACCGGCAGGGAATCGGATACAGATCGGTTTTTTTGGAAAAAGAAATGCAGGCAAGTCCAGTCTGGTAAATGCAATAACAGGGCAGAATCTGGCAGTTGTGTCAGAACAGAAAGGAACTACAACGGATCCGGTTTACAAGGCGATGGAATTATTGCCGTTAGGTCCGGTTATGATCATAGATACACCGGGAATGGATGATGAAGGAGAGCTTGGCAGCCTGCGGATTGAAAAGACAAAGCAGGTTCTTCGTAAGATCGATATTGCTGTTTTGGTGGTAGATGGGACAATTGGTGTCACTAAGACAGAAGAGCATTTTCTGGATACACTAGAAAAAAGGAAGATTCCGTATATTGTGGTTTATAATAAAGCGGATCTGTGCCGGAAACAGGAAGGGGAAATGGTCTGGGTAAGTGCAGCTCAAAGAACAGGGATACAGGAATTGAAGGAAATGATCGCACATCGGATACAGGTACAGGACACAAGATTTCAGATTGTAGGAGATCTTTTGCATCCGATGGATTTTGTGGTACTGGTCATTCCAATTGATTCGGCGGCACCCAAAGGGCGGCTGATTTTACCACAGCAGCAGGTGATACGGGACATATTGGAGGCAGGAGCAGTGCCGGTCATTACAAGAGACACCGAACTGAAACAGACATTAGAACGCCTGCATCAGAAGCCGTATATGGTGATCACGGATAGTCAGGCATTTAAACAGGTTGCAAAGGATACGCCGGATGATGTGTATCTGACATCATTTTCTATTTTGATGGCACGATATAAAGGATTTCTGGATACTGCGGTAAAGGGTGCAGAAATGTTGGAACAGATCCTTGATGGAGACCGGATTTTGATTGCAGAGGGTTGTACACATCACAGACAATGTGAAGATATTGGAACTGTGAAACTTCCTGCGTGGATCCGGCAATATACCGGAAAAGAGCCGGCATTTACATTTTGTTCGGGAACGGAATTTCCGGAAGATCTTACAGAATACCGTCTGGTGATCCATTGTGGGGGATGCATGCTGAATGAAAAGGAAGTACAGTATCGGATGCATACGGCAAATGCGCAGGGAGTTCCGTTTACAAATTATGGAACACTGATCGCTTATATAAATGGAATTTTACAAAGAAGCATTGAATGTATACCGTTCCACTAAATATTACAAAAAAATTGCGAAAATGTAATACTTTTGTTATAATTACAATTATATGTAAATGAGGAAGACCTTGTACTTAAGAAAATCAGGAGGAAATGTACAATGGCAACGATTGCGGAGAAGAGTAGAACAAAAGATATTATTGACCGGCTACAAAGTATTCTGAATACGGCATCCCCGGTACCGCTGGCATCCGGAAAAGTAACAATCTACAAAGATGAAGTGCAGTCTTTGTTGACAGAATTAGCGTCACAGATTGAGATTGAATTAAAGACTTATCATGAGGTGAATGACCGGAAGGGTAAGATCATCAATGAAGCCAAAAAGGAAGCAGAGAAGATCATATATGAGGCAGAGCATTCTGCGAGCCGTATGCGTGTGAATAAGCGTACGACGAATGTAGCGCCGATCCACTATGAGGAATTGTCAGAGGAAGAGAGAGATGCCCTTTCCAATGCAAATGAGATATATGGAGCATCACTGATCTATACCGATGAGATGCTGACCGAAGTGAATGAATTAATCGAGACGGCATATCAGAATATTCAGACAGATTATCAGAATATTCTGCAGGATATGGAGCAGAAGATGAATATTATTGCTGCCAATCGTGCGGAACTGATGGACGGACTTCAGGAGATGGATGTTGCAGACCGCAGTCAGCAGATTATTGAGATTGGTCATTTATTATCCGATGAGTTATACAATGCCAGAATGAGAAATCATGTTGGCAGTGATCAGTATGATGATGGAAGTGTACAACTTAGTATGGATTTCCAGCAGTTGCAGGAAGAACGGGCACGCGTAGCGGAAGAGAAAGCAGAGCAGGCTGCAAATCAGGCACTTGCGGCAGAAATGAAGTCTGCACAGGCAGAGGCAGCACTTGCTAATATGATGGCAGAAAGAGATGCGCTGGCACTGAAAGTTTCACAGATTCAAAAAGAAAAAGAGGCATTATCAACCGCAGCACAAGCAGCACAGAATGCAGCCGCACAACAGCCGGCAGAGACGGATGAAGACGAGTATGAAGTTGTCTATGTCACAGAGGATGAATTAGAGGAAGGTGAAGAATACGAGATCGAGTATGTAGACGAGGAAGCTCCGGAAGAAGACGGAGAATATCAGACGGAGTATGTGGATGAGGAAGATCAGGCAGAGGATGAAGTGACAGAGGAACCGGAGTCGTCACATCATACAGAGCAGATGAAAAAGGATTCCGATGAGAAGAATCAGACACAAACAGACGATGTACTTCCGTTGATTCCGCATTTTAAGAAGTCAGAAAAAATCACGAGTGTTCCTTCAGAACGAATTGCCAAGATGGCGGAGAATGTGACAACTGATCCACGATATAGAGGCTTGATCAGCAAGGCGGTAGAGGATAAAGCGGCGGCTGCACAGGAGGCAGAACAACACGCACCGACAGATAAGAAGGCGCCTGTTGTGAAAAAGGAAAAGACACAGCCTAAGGCGGCGGATACAGACAAAGCAACGGATGGAAACAAGGCGACAGATCAGGACGTAAAGGTAGATGAAAAGGGACAGGAATATGTTCAGGCTACCATGAAGTTTGATGAAGATTTTGAGATCATGGAGTTCTAATATGAAATATCAGGTGTTCAAACGAGAGATCAACTATTATGAAACGGATAAAATGCAGGTGGTGCACCATTCGAATTATATCCGTTACTTAGAGGAATGCCGAATGGATTTTATGCGGCAGATAGGATTTGATTATGCAAAGATGGAACAAAGCGGAATTATGGTTCCGGTATTGTCGGTCAGTTGCAATTACAAGAATCCTGCACGTTTTGGAGAGACGATATGCATTGTTCCGAAGGTCGAACGCATGCATGGTGTCAAGTACGAAATGAGCTATCGTATTTACTCGGAGGACTTTTCGGTGCTGCATAATGAAGCGGCAAGTTCACATTGTTTTGTGGATCTTGATTTCAAACCGATCCGGTTGAAGAAGGAATATCCGGAGCTTTATAACCGGATGACTGAGTTAGTTGGAGTGGAATTATATGATGTTTCATCGGGTGTATAATAGAGGTGAATAATGAAAGGCTATACATAAAATGACGAGATATCAGCGTTGACTGATATCTCGTCATTTTTGTATGGTTTATAATCTGTCAGGAAGAATGTGGTGAAACATATAAAATATGATAATGCCTATTCTTCGCCGGTTTCTTCATCGGAAGTTGTATCGGTAGAGAGCAGTTCACTTCCATCTGTAAGAGAACCGTCATCATTTAATACAGAAACCGTCTTGAAGTACCAATTGATTCCTCCGGTGATGGTTGAATCGTCAAGCGTTGCATTCTTTTTGCCGATGATGTCGCCGGTATTTGTTTCAATCTCTCCGTCAAATACGTTAAACGAACCATTCAGGATGTTGGCACGGGCTTCATTAATCAGGGAAATGGTCTCATTGTCATTGAGAGTATCAGAAAGTCCGGTAATATCAACTAATCCCTCTTTCATACCGCCGTAATAATTCTCGCCGGTCCATTTGCCATCGATTACATTTTGTACAGTCTGTGTGTAATAAGCGGACCAATTCCAGATGACGCTGCAAAGGGTAGCATTCGGTGTATCCTTGCTCATGTCGGAGTTGTATCCGATTCCCCATACATTATTTGCCGCAGCAACCTGTTGCGGAAATGACGTATCACAATGTTGTGCAAGTACATCACAGCCTGCATCAATCAGGTCTTTTGCATATTGTTCTTCCTTTTCCATATCAAACCAGCTGTTGGTGATCCGGACATAGATCTTCGCATCCGGATTAACGGAATATACACCGAGTGCAAATGCATCAATACCGCCGGTTACTTCAGAGTTGTTAATATCCTGGGCAGCAACATAACCGATCTTGTTTGATTTTGTCTTACGACCGGCTGCAATGCCGGATAAGTACCGGGCCTGGTAGATGCGACCGAAATAATTCGTGAAATTCTTTCCATTGGACATATGGCCGGTGCCATGGGCAAAGAATACATCCGGATTCTCTTCTGCCATCTCTGCGGTGGTGTTCATGTATCCCCAGCTTGTGGTAAAAATGATCTGACAACCTTCATCAATGCATTCCTGAATTGCCTTACGGGTAGCCGTTTCGTCGCTGTCATCGACATTGATTTTACGAATAATCTGATCGGAAGATAAACCAAGATTATCCTGCATTCCCTGAATACCAAGATCATGTGTATAAGTATATCCGCTACCTTCGGCTGGATCTGTCAAATGGATAACACCGACTTTAAGATCTTCTTTGGCAATTGGGTTTCCGATGTAAGAGGCAGAATCTTCCTGCACATCTTCTTTGTGAAGGTCGTACCCTTCGTTTGTGATTACATCATCATAAGCAACGGTGGATTTACCGCAACCGGTTAATGAACCCAGACAGCAAATGAGGCAGGCTGCAAGGCTGAATATTCTGCGAAAATGATATTTCTGCATACATGTATCCTCCTGAAATATAGTATAAAAAACAAAAAACATGACATTGTTACCAAATATTTTACCAATTATTGTACAATTTGTCAAAAACTCACTTGGCTTTAAAGAAATCACTTGGCTTTAAAGATTGATTTTAGATGGTTTTTTATAAAAAATCGTGTTACAATAAGAGAAATGTCAATGAGTAAGACAAAATGATAATGGAGACAGATGGAGGATGTGCTTATGAAGAAGAAGATGTTAGCATTAGCTCTCTTTCCTTTACTGACAATGGGGATTTTGATTTTTCTGTTTACAGGTACGACAATACGTAAACAGATGGTAGAGGATGTGGAGAATACTTTAAAGGGGGTGGCTACAGCATACAAAGCGGCATATGATCAGAATTCGGGTGATTATATGGAGGCGGATGACGGTCAGATATGGAAAGGTGCCTATAATATTTCCAAATCGGAAGACCTGGTGGATTCCATTCATGATGAATCCGGGGTGGATGTGATGTTCTGCTATGGAACGCGCCGTGTGGTTACGTCTATTGTAGATAAGAATGGTGAACGGGTGATCGGATCAGAGGTTAGTGACGCAATTGTTGAGAAGGTTTTGAAAGACGGGAAGCCTGTATTTTCACAAAAGGTATCTGTAGATGGACAAGATTATTATGGCTATTATGTACCGGTATTTCAGAATGACAGTGATGAAGTGGTTGGCCTTGTTTTTGCAGGGGAATCTGCGAAGGTCGCTAATTTAACATATAATTCGATTGTAAGGGTATTGGTAATTCTTATAATTGTACTTCTGGTTGTATTTACGATCACAAGTATACTTGCAGCGTATTCAATGAGTGCCGGCATTGAAGCAGGAACAAAGGCGGTAAAGGAAGTTGCAGCAGGACATCTGATGATAGAAGTTCCAGCTAAGTATTTACAAAAGCAAGATGTTACCGGAGATTTGTGCCGGGCAGTTGAAAGCATGAAGAATGAGTTGCGTTATATTATTGAAGATGTGAATAATCATACACAGACTTTAATAGGTTCGGCAGAGAGTCTTGATAGTAATGCGCAGAATACACTGACTACTGTCGGTGGTGTGGATCGTGCGGTAAATGATATTGCAGAGGGTGCCAATTCCCAGGCAAAGGATGCACAACGGGCAACAGAGAATGTTGCACTTATGGGAGATATGTTAGCATCTACGAATGAAGAGATTGAACGTCTGAATGAGAATGCCAAGGCAATGCGTCAGGCAAGTGATCAGGCAACGGCATCTTTGATCAAGTTGAAGTCGATCAACGAAGAGGTTATGCAGTCTGTTGGCCAGATCAATGATCAGACGCACCGTACGAATGAATCTTCTCAGAGGATTAAAGAGGCAACTAATATTATTAGTAATATTTCAGAAGAGACAAGCCTGCTTTCACTGAACGCGTCAATTGAGGCGGCCAGAGCAGGAGAACAAGGCAGAGGATTTGCAGTTGTTGCAAATGAGATTCAGCATTTGGCTGAGCAGACAGGAGAATCAACTGACTCGATTGCCGGCATGGTAAGTGAATTGATCAATGATTCGGATATGGCTGTTGAGACGATGGAAAAAGTACATGATATTATTATGGAACAGAGCAAACATGTTGAACAGACGGAACGGATCGTTCAGGATGTTATCCGTGGTATCGAGACATCTATTCAGGCAATCACATCGATTGAACAAAAGAGTGCACGTCTGAATGATGCCAAAGAGGAAATCATTGATGTAGTAGAGAATCTATCTGCCATTGCCGAGGAAAATGCAGCGAATACGGAAGAGACATCTGCAGCAACAACGGAGGTTGCGGATAGCTTCAATGACGTAACGGCATCTGCAGAAGAACTAAAGAAGGTGGCTTATGGAATAGCAGAAACTATGGGAACATTCCACCTCGAAGATTAAATATTTTTACCCTTGCACAGCGTGAATAAGACGGACGTGCGAAATATTCA
>HF987770.1 GCA_000431135.1 Clostridium sp. CAG:590 | reverse complement strand
AAGAGTCGTAAAGTTCAATTCCTTGCGGATCTCCTCAACCATCTGATCGTACTTTGGAGATTCCGGATCGGTGTACTGTTGCAACACTTCCTCAGATACTTCCTCGGTGCCCTCTAAACGTGCAATGACACGACGGGTGATCAGATCCATCTCGGAAGAGGAACGGGAGAAGTTCAAATATTTACATCCATATACAAGAGGTGGGCAGGCAGGACGAATATGTACTTCCTTTGCACCGCTCTGGTATAAGAATTCGGTTGTTTCGCGTAACTGGGTACCACGCACGATAGAGTCATCGATTAAGAGAAGGCTCTTATCTTTGATGAGATCATGTACGGCGATCAGCTTCATCTTTGCGATCAGGTTACGTTTACTCTGGATCGTTGGCATGAAGGAACGTGGCCAGGTTGGGGTATATTTGATAAATGGTCTTGAAAATGGAATACCGGATGCATTGGAATAACCAACAGCATGTGCGGTTCCGGAATCCGGAACACCGGCAACGATATCCGGTTTGACATTGTCACGTTTTGCAAGTGCAGCACCGCAGTTGTAACGCATCTGTTCTACGCTGATTCCTTCGTATGAGCTGGATGGATAGCCATAATATACCCAGAGGAACGTACAGATCTTCATTTTGTCACCGGGAGCGACCAAAGTCTTCACACCGTCCTGTGTGACAATGTCAATCTCGCCCGGTCCTAATTCTTTGAAGTCCTGATAACCGAGATTGCGGTATGCAAAGTCTTCAAATGTCAGGCAGTAGGCACCTTCCTTCTTGCCAATGACAACCGGAGTACGTCCGTATTTATCCCGTGCAGCATAGATTCCTTTTGGAGTCATGACCATTATAGTGAGAGAACCGTCGATCAATTCTAAGGCATAGTGAATACCATCGATGATATTTTCCTTCTGGTTGATGATTGCGGCAACTAATTCAGTTGGATTGATATCTCCGCCGCTCATTTCCAGAAAATGAGAATTGCCATTGGAAAAAATAGAGGTCACAATCTCTTCGGTGTTATTGATCTTACTAACTGTAGTGATTGCATAAGTTCCATGATGGGAACGAACGATCAAAGGCTGTGGTTCATAATCTGAAATACAGCCGATTCCCATGTAACCTTTCATCTCCTGCACATCTTTGTCAAATTTGGTACGGAATGGGGCATTCTCGATATTGTGAATGGAACGATCGAAACCATTTTCACCATATACTGCAAGTCCACCTCTTCTTGTTCCCAAATGCGAATGATAATCCGTTCCAAAAAACAGATCAAACATGCAATCTTCTTTTGAAACAACTCCAAAAAATCCACCCATCACGTAATCTCCTTATCTTTCATAATTATATAACTGCGAACCTTATCAAAATGAAATGTTAGTATAACAAATATCATAGGATAGATGGTTACGCAATTCTTGTAAAATATCCTATTGAAGTATAACAAGATGTGAATGATGGTGCAATACCTAAATTGTATCAAAAAAGGGAAGCTGCGGAGAGGGATAAGGTTTCAATGCGCAAATAAAGGTTAGACTATACTAACTATAAACGAGAAATCAAAAAATAAATGTTGACATATTATAATAAAAATGCTATTCTAAATTAACTCTTTGCACTGCATACAAATCTACAGTACAAACTGAGCAGACCATTGGCATATGCCAAGGGAGTCGGGCCTTGAAGGCAGTGGAATTCTTTACATCCACGGGACAGTAGTTGCTTATACTGATTCGTGGGTGTTTTTTTATACCTGGAAGTGCAGGAACCTGTTAATAACAACAGATTGCCTGGCTTATCTTATCGGAATCCCCACATATTAAGAATGAGTGCCATAGAGCTATCTTACTTTAATTATGAGAATCTGTAACAGACACGGTCGAAGCTGGTAGGAAAGAGAGGATGGTAAGTATGGAAGACAACAAGACATGGAGTAACAAGGATACGGAGGCTACATTTCAACAAGTAGTGAATCGGGTGTCGGTAATTACAATTCTGGCAAATGCGGTTTTGTCAGTTTTTAAGCTGATGGCAGGTGTGATCGCACATTCCAATGCGATGATCAGTGATGCGGTACATTCGGCATCGGATGTATTTAGTACAGTCATTGTGATCATTGGAGTGAAACTGGCATCGAGAGAGTCGGATAAGGAACATCCATATGGACATGAGCGTTTGGAGTGCGTGGCTGCTATTGTGTTAGCAATGGTACTGCTCTTTACCGGATTAGAGATCGGACTGCAGGCAATGCGGGCAATCGTCAAGGGTAATTACAGCAATCTGGAAGTACCGGGTATGTTGGCATTGATTGCAGCGATTATCTCAATTGTAGTGAAAGAGGTTATGTACTGGTATACCCGGCATTATGCAAAGAAGATTGATTCCAGTGCGTTGATGGCAGATGCATGGCATCACCGTTCGGATGCGTTGTCATCCGTTGGAGCTTTGATCGGTATTGGTGGAGCTATGCTTGGTTTTCCAATCATGGATTCCATTGCCAGTCTGGTCATCTTTATATTCATTGTGAAAGCAGCATATGATATTTTCAAGGATGCAGTGGATAAGATGGTGGATCATTCCTGTGATGAAGCAATGGAGCGTGCAATTTATGAATCGGTTCTGGCACATTCGGAAGTGTTAGGAATTGATCTGCTGCAAACCCGTATCTTTGGCAATAAAATCTATGTAGATGTAGAGATTCGGGTAAATGCGTCCTACACATTACAGCATGCACATGAGATTGCAGAAGAAGTACATGATAAGATTGAGAAAGATTTTCCGAAGGTTAAACATATTATGGTGCATGTGAATCCGGCATAGTATGCAGGAAAGTATGTGGCAATTCGTCTGATAGAAGCAATCGGAACGATGTTTTACCGGATGAGTTTTTGTACAATGATATAAAATGGTGATGCAAAACATAAGGGATCTGCTTGCACAATATAGAAAAATCAGATACAATAGTGGGCAGGCAGAAAGATCTTTGATAAGAGAGAATGATCTGCTGCGTGAACTGGGGGCACCACTTTTCATGAATCATAACAGGCGCCGGACCGTACAGAACGTGTATGGTTCGGTGCTTTTTTCATTTTATGAAAAGTTGTCCGATATAGTAAAAACGCTTCGTTAACGATGTAGATTTTGCGGAGAAAAAGGAATAAAGGAGATTATATATGGTAAAGGTGAACGGAAAAGAAAAGGATATTGCCGGGCTGAATCTGTTGGAATATCTGGAAGAAACGGGCTATCGACCGGATCGGATTGTGGTAGAGCGGAATCTGGAGATTCTTGCAAGAGAAGATCTGGGTAATATCACTATTCAGGATGAAGATACGATCGAAGTGTTAGAGTTCATGGGTGGGGGTTGAGACCTGGAGGAAGAGGCCTCAAACAGAGCATCATTCGTGAAATGACATATAAAAAAAGGATATAACATTTACCGATTGTTAAATTATGTTAAAAATGAAGGAGAACAGAAGATGGAAGATAAATTAGTATTAGGCGGCAAGGAATTCAACAGCCGTTTTATTCTAGGATCAGGAAAATATAATCTGAAACTGATTGAAGCAGCAGTAAAGCAGGGTGGGGCAGAGATCATTACGCTTGCACTACGCCGGGCGAATACACAGGAAAGCGAGAATATATTAGACTACATTCCGGAAGGCGTTACGTTACTTCCGAATACTTCCGGGGCGAGAAATGCAGAAGAAGCTGTTCGGATTGCAAGACTTAGTCAGGCAATGGGATGCGGTAATTTTGTGAAAGTAGAGATTATGCGGGATACAAAGTATCTCTTCCCGGATAATTATGAGACAGTGAAGGCAACAGAGATTCTTGCGAAGGAAGGATTTGTCGTATTACCATATATGAATCCGGACTTAAATGTAGCAAGAGACCTTCAAAATGCCGGTGCTGCGGCAGTTATGCCACTTGCAGCTCCGATTGGAAGTAATAAAGGACTTGCGACCAAAGAGATGATTCAGGTATTGATTGATGAGATAGATCTGCCGATCATTGTGGATGCAGGAATTGGTAAGCCGTCCCAGGCATGTGAGGCAATGGAGATGGGCGCAGCAGCAGTTATGGCAAATACAGCGATTGCAACAGCAGGAGATGTACCGGAGATGGCGGCAGCATTTAAATTAGCGATCGAAGCAGGAAGAAAGGCTTACCTTACCGGAATGGGACGTGTGCTTGCCAGAGGTGGAAGTGCTTCTGATCCATTGACAGGCTTTTTGCGTTAGGAGGACAGTTTCATGAATGAGGAGAACCAGGTCTATTTTATTGATAGTGATAAGCTGCCGCAGGAGGCATTAGAGAGAAAACATCGGTTAGAACAGGATGCGTCATTTCGAACCAACCACATGGAATATATGGAAGGTATGCAGGTGATCGAGTCGGATATCAAGGACAAGGTATTACAGGTAATGGATGCATTTGATTATGATGCTTATACGGCAATGGATGTAGAACGGGCATTGTCACATGAGACATGTTCGATTGAGGATTTCAAGGCACTGTTATCACCGGCAGCGGCTCCGTTCTTAGAGCGGATGGCAAGAAAGGCAGAGGAGATCACGAAGAATCATTTTGGCAACACAGTCTATATCTTTACACCGCTTTACATTGCAAATTACTGTCAGAATTACTGCATATACTGTGGTTTTAACTGTTATAACAATATCCGCCGGAAGAAGCTTACCATGGAGGAGATAGAACATGAAATGCAGGTAATTGCAAAAACAGGAATGGAGGAGATTCTGATCCTGACCGGAGAGAGCCGGACGTATTCCGATGTTACTTATATTGGAGAGGCAGTGAAGATCGCAAGAAAATATTTTAAAAATATTGGAATTGAGATCTATCCGGTCAATGTAGAGGAATACAGCTATCTGCATGAATGTGGTGTGGATTATGTAACGGTCTTTCAGGAGACATACAATACGGATAAATATGAGACATTACATCTGATGGGACACAAACGTGTATGGCCGTATCGTTTTGATGCACAGGAGCGGGCACTGATGGGCGGTATGCGTGGTGCAGGATTCTCGGCACTCTTAGGTCTGGATGATTTTAGAAAGGATGCCTTGGCAACTGCATTGCATGTCTATTACATTAACCGGAAATATCCACATGCGGAATTGTCATTAAGTTGTCCGCGTTTGCGACCAATTGTGAATAATGATAAGATCAATCCAAGGGATGTCGGTGAGAAGGAGCTTTGTCAGGTACTTTGTGCGTATCGTCTGTTCCTTCCATTTGCAGGCATTACCGTGTCAAGCCGGGAAAGTGCTACCTTCCGGAATGGAATTACAAAAATATGTGCGACAAAGGTCTCTGCCGGTGTCTCTACTGGGATTGGAGATCATGAAGAGAAATACGAGGGCAAAGAGGATGCAGATGTCGGAGATGAACAGTTCGAGATCAATGACAACCGTTCTTTTGCTTCTATGTATGAGGATATGGAGAAGGGCGGGTTACAGCCTGTCCTGAATGATTATCTGTATGTCTGATCTGTATGGACATACGATTGTAATTACGAATCGTTCGCTGGTGCAGGGTGATTTTCTGGAGCAGCTTAAAAAAGTCGCACGGCTGCATCCGTATGCTATGATCCTGCGGGAAAAAGACCTGTCGGACGAGGAGTACGAGCAATTGGCAGAACAGGTACTGGCTATTTGTGAGGCAGAACAGGTACGTCTTTTTGTACATTCAAAAAAGGAGATTGCGAAGCGGATCGGATGTCGGTGTATTCATATGACGATTCCGGGACTACAGGTTTTGTCAGAGTGGGAGCTGCGTGAATTGCGCGGGTGTTTTACGCAGATCAGTGTATCCTGTCACAGCTTAGAAGATATGCAATATGCCGTTCAGTGTGGAGCAACACAGATTGTGCTTGGTACGATATTCGAGACGGAATGTAAGAAGGGACTGAAAGGAAGCGGCATAGTATTTGTAGAAGAGATATGCAGACAATGCCCGGTTCCGGTCTATGCCATTGGAGGAATGAATGAGAAACGCCTGCCACAGGTGATGGAGGCAGGCGCAGCAGGCGCATGCATGATGTCAGGATTCATGCGGATGGAATAATTATTTCATCCAGGTATTTCAGCTTCTAATTAGAAGTTGACTATCCCTGGCTTCCGCATTAGAATGTGTGTAATTTATGAAGAATGGCAGACATTCTTTTTGTTCCGGTATTTTTTTAGGCAGTTGGTTCGAGTCTGAAAAGTTCGCTGCTTACGGTGATACGGACAATGGTGTTGTTTGTGCCATTAGGATTTCTGTTTTCAAGGTTTGGTCTTAATTGGTTCTGGATGACATTTCCAATTACAGAGGTGATAACCAGCCTGGTAGGGGTAAGATTCTATCGGCAATTTCTGACGACGGAACGAGGTAGATAAGAGCAGGTTTACGATGTAATGATTATAGCTTGAAATCTTGATGTGATATATATGAAAGTATATATAATACAATTGTAGCAGAAAGGAAGAGATACGGATGAAAGTATTGATTATTAACGGTAGTCCCAGAGTGCAGGGGAACACAACGGTGGCTGTAAAAGAGATGGAGAAAGTGTTTGAAGAGAATGGTGTTGAGGTAGAGACGGTTCAGATTGGCAACAAGGATATTCGGGGATGTATTGCCTGCGGAACCTGTAGTACAAAGGGAAAATGTGTGTTTGATGATGTTGTGAACGAGCTTGCACCAAAGTTTGAAGAGGCAGATGGTCTTGTGATCGCAAGTCCGGTTTATTACGCATCTGCTAATGCAACCTTGATCGCATGTCTTGACCGCTTGTTCTACAGCACTTCATTTGACAAGTCAATGAAGGTTGGTGCCAGTGTGGTATGTGCAAGACGAGGCGGCTGTTCCGCAACCTTTGATGAACTCAATAAGTATTTCACAATCTCGAATATGCCGATTGCATCGAGTCAGTATTGGAACAGTATTCATGGACGGGAACCGGGGCAGGCCGAGATGGATGAGGAAGGAAAACAGACGATGCGTGTACTTGCCCGGAATATGACATTCCTTATGAAGAGTATCGCACTCGGAAAAGAGAAGTACGGCATGCCGGAGACGGAGGAGCATGTCTGGACACATTTTATTTAAGATGAAAGTTATGGAGCCGGTAGCGGATTCCCGGTATATGGTGGAAGATTATAATACTGGCGCTTTCTTATTGAAAGGAGCGTATAATGAATAATCCAATAAAAGATTTAACAATAAAGGAATGGATACTTTGGTTAGGATCTTTATGGATCGTGATCATTTCCAATCTGGTATCGGGAGATGTTGATATTCTGACTCTGGTTGCGGCGTGTATTGGAATCACGTCCCTGATCTTTGCGGCAAAAGGGAATGTATGGGCACAGATATTGATGGTTGTATTCAGTGTTTTATATGGAATCATATCATGGAGGTTTCGTTATTGGGGTGAAATGATCACCTATCTTGGAATGACAATGCCGATGGCGGTATGGTCGACGATTACCTGGATTAAGAATCCGGCAGAGAATGGCAAAGAGGTTGCGATTCAGAAGTTGAATGGCAGACATATTGTGGGACTTCTGTTCTTTGGAACGATAGCGACGGCGGTGTTTTATGATATCCTGTATGTGCTTAAGACACCGAATATCGTGTTCAGTACCATATCGGTTACGACCAGTTTTCTTGCAGCATCACTTACAATGCTTCGCTCTTCGTATTATGCACTTGGATATGCGTCGAATGATATTGTGTTGATTGTGTTATGGGTGCTGGCTTCCATGGAGAATCCGGCTTATATCCCGGTAGTGGTGAATTTTGTGATCTTCTTCTTTAATGATATGTATGGTTTTGTAAGCTGGAAGAAAAGAGAGCGTGTTTGTAGCATGACAGCGAATTGAGTGGAAAGACAACGTAGTATCGACTATGTTGTTTTTTAGTCATATCTTTGCGTTATAAGGTGGCCTTGTAGTTCGTGCCCTGTTCCTACATTGAGGATTGTATAGGAGATATAGTGGTTGTCGATAATCTATATAAGGTATCCATGTAATACCTATATAATGCCAAAAGACTGCTCTTTCACAGAAAATGTTATAGGGAATGTCTGAATTTTCTCATATTCTGAAATAATCGGTTCTTAACGTGTAAGGATTTGTAGATTATTTGTGTGGTCTGCTATAACGGAAATCACAGTAGGATGCGCCCTCTGCAATTGTTCCGGTTCTTACTAGTTCCATGTGCATGATATCAGCAAGCACATAGTCCATCCGGCACAGATAAGCCGCCAGCTCCGGACAACCCTCATCCTGACACAGCTTACAGATGCCACATTCGTGATAATCGTAGCCAAGATCGTATTCATCATTTCCCGGCAGAATGTCAACAACCCAGTCATTTTCATATTTGCGTTTGTGACTATCCTCTGACCACTGCAGTCTTCCGGGCATTCTCTTAGGATCTAAGTAACTATCCGCATCCCCCATCACTTTATGAAACAGCTTAGAGGCACATAATCCATCGCGGAAGATCTCGTAATTTTCTTCGGCAGATCTTCCAGTGCTGCGATTCAATGCGATAAAATAACTTCCCATGATGTATGAACTCAACAGCTTGGAATTGCCGATGTCTTTTGCACGTTCCACGATCCGTTTATGTTCATTTGCAATCTTTTTTGTTACATCCTTAGAGAACTCTCGCCGTTTCAATTCTGCTTTTACAGAACTGTGATAAAATTGATAGATTAATTTGACACCAAATGTATTCTTCATGCTTTGTTTCCTCCTGTATGATAATGAATTCCAAGTTCTGCCTCTAATCCGTGGAGCAGAATATTCATTGCTTCTGTAAATGCGGTCTTCATCTCCGGTGTGATTCCATTTTGGCAGGAGTCATCTGCGATTATCTCACATACCATGGAAAATTCTAATGAAGAAAGCATATATATGGTCTTGTATGGTAATTTCTTAGAGGCAATACCGCGTCGGTATAATTCCTCGTAATAATTGGCTGCAAATTCAGTACAACGTTCTATGTAAGTAGTGCGGAAACGTTCGATATAGGTTCCAGAATCATTTTTCAATAACATATGAAACAGCTTCATGTCTTCCTGTAATAACTCAAATGTTTGTAGGGAGACTCGTGAATATAGAATCTTTATCAAATCCTCATCAGACAGAACCGTGAAGTCCATGCCCATCATGGATTCGGTAATACTCATAAGTTTTCTTCCACTTGCGTTGAAGATCTCTTCAAACATTTCTTCTTTGCCGGAAAAATGCTTATAGATGGCTCCGGCAGTGATACCGGCTTTCGCTGCAATCTTTCGCATAGAGGCGTCCTGATAGCCTGCTTCGAGAAAGATATCCATAGCACTTCTTAAGATCAGTTCTTTTGTTTCTTTTGAACTTTCGCGAATAATGACCGCCTCCTTTCTGACAGCATGACGTGGAATAAATGTGTCTATTTGGTAAACACTGTTTACTTTATAGCACACTGAATATGGAAAGTCAAGAAGCCTCTTGACAAAAGAGTTAGATTGGACTAACATAACAGGTGTTATGATGAAAAATAAAGAAGAAACCATTGAAAAGATAAAACAGGCGGCATTGGAAGAGTTCTATACCAATGGATATGCAAAGGCAAGTCTCAGGACAATCTGCAATCGGGCAGGGGTTACGACCGGAGCAATGTATTTTTCCTTTGAGAACAAGGAAGCATTATTTCAGGCAATCCTGCAGCCGTTAGTAGAAAGTTATGAGAAGATGCTGGCAAGATGTATGCAGATTGAGTTAGAGGATTCGTCAGAAGGTGCAGACGTGGATGTGTTGTTGATGCAGTTCATCTTAAAGCACAGGAAAGAAGCCATTGTTATCATGGAGAAGGCGCAAGGAAGCTGCTATGAGGGATTCCGGGATCGGATCGAGCAGATGATGCAGCAGTCGTTTCAGACCTATTATCAGAGCAGGTTAGAAACACCGCCAGACATGAGACTGATCAGGATATTAGCAAGGCAGCGGTTAGATAGCTGCTTGGAGATTGTGAAAGAGGATTATGATATGGAATACAGTTTGTATCTGGTAAAACAGGTCGGCATATATGCCGAGGGTGGAACAGACAGATTAATAGAGAGTTTAAGAAAGCTTCACAGCAATTAGCCGTGGAGCTTTTTTTACAACATAACATTTTATAACAAACGTTACGATGGAAAGGATGACAAGATGATGAAAGAAAAAGTAAATGTAACAGGTGTACCGGAGACTATGATTCAGACCTTATATGCGAGAGCGAAGGAATCTATGAAGCCGAACCCAAAGATCAAAGATGATATGGCGGCAGAGATCGTATCCCAATTAGATTATGATTTCTCCAATGCAGATAAAGATAGTGCAATGTCATCTGGTGTGATTGCCAGAACAATTGTGTTAGATGAGATGGTAGGAAAGTATTTGGCCAAACATCCGAAAACGGTTGTTGTGAATATTGCCTGTGGCATGGATACAAGATGTTACCGTATGAAAGGAAAATATCTGCGGTGGTACAATGTAGATTTGCCAGAGACAATGGAGGTGCGTGAACGCTTTCTGACAGAAGATGGACCAATCTATCAGATTGCCAAATCTGCAATGGATGCCTCTTATATAGATGATATTACATATGAAGGAGAGGATGTGCTGGTTGTCATTGAAGGACTTTCCATGTATTTAAAGGAAGCGGATATCCGGCAGATCTTGGCAATTATTGATCAGGCATTTCCCAAAGTAATGGTGCTGATCGAGGTTATGTCTCCGTTTGTAGTAAAGCATGTTAAGGAGAAGTCGATTGAGGGAAGTAATGCCAAATTCACATGGGGTATTAAGAATGGAAAACTGTTGGAGCAGATGGTTCCTTCCTTTACATACAAGAAGGAAGTCAGTTTAGTAGAAGGTATGAAAAAGCTTATGCCAATCTATCATGTGATCGGAAAGATTCCGGCAGTGCGGAATATATCCAACCGGATCGTTGTGATGGAGAAGAGATAAAACAGAATTATACGGTATGCTAATCTGTTCGGGAAGTGTTCAGAGAACACTTATAATGACGAAGAAAGCGTTTTTAGCCAATTGTCAGGAAGGCTAAGGCGCTTTTTCTTTTGTTTGGGAGAACAACTGTATGTTGGGAAATAGATACAACCTGTTAAAAAATAATTGACATGGCGGAACTATTGTCTTATAATCGTTCTAAATAGAACAATAAAGGAGGAAGAGATGTATTTCTGGGATCAGCACAAGACAATTACAAGCTATTATGAATTACTTTCGAGTGAAGTATGTGACCGGTATGAATTAACGCAGATGGAGTATGATATACTTATGTTTTTGCATAATAATCCGCAGCACAATACGGCAGCAGACATTGTAAAGGTTAGAAAGTCAACCAAATCTCATGTTTCCACTTCATTGAAAAGTCTGGAGAATAAAGGACTGATTGAAAGAATCCAAAGTGAGGATAATAAAAAGCACATTACGATTGTTCTGTTGGAAAAGGCAGAACTCATTGTGCAGGAAGGAATCTATGCGCAGAAACAATTTGCACACAATGTTTTAATTGGATTGACAGAAGAAGAAAAGCGCATGTGTATCAAAGTATTTCATAAGATTTGCAATAATGCAGAGGAACATTTAAGAGAAAAGGAGCAGTAATTCGTTATGAAAGAAAATACTTACAAACCACAGATGCCGGATGTTATGGAGGCGATATTTGATGCAGCATATCTGATCTTTGATCTGGTTGCCGCAATTTTATTTTTTGTATTCTCAAAAGGGAATCATTTATTTGTATTGTATGGAATATTAACATTGACGCTTTGCGGCGGGGATGCATTTCATCTGGTGCCGAGAATTATCAGGGCAGTAAAGGGCAGCAGTGATAGAATAAAGAGACAGCTTGGGATTGGATTGCAGGTATCTTCTATTACAATGACGGTATTTTATATTATTCTGATGTATATATGGGAATTAACATTTCCAGAAATTACAATGCCTGTCGTAATTCAGGCAGTAATATGGATATCAGCGGTTATCAGAATTGTTATATGTATGTTTCCACAGAATAACTGGTGTACCGATGAAGGTAACAGGAAGTTGTCTGTTATCCGGAATGCAGTTTTTGCAGTGACAGGTATAGGGGTAATTATTCTGTATCTGATATCAGGTAATACGTATGGATACCATATGACAAGGATGGTTGCAGCAATTATCATTTCTTTTGGCTGTTATCTTCCGGTAACTTTATTCAGTAAGACGAAGCCAAAGGTTGGATTATTAATGATACCAAAGACTTGTGCATATATGTGGATCATCGCAATGGGACTTCAGCTTTTGTTTTAAAGCTGTAATATTGATAGAAAGGCAGGGCATTATAATGAAAATGAAAGAGTTTGTGAATCTCATGACAGGACATTTTGATAATAGAGAACAGTTTGAAGCAATGAAGGAGGCGGGGAAGATATATCCGTATGCACAGCATGTGAATACAGTCTGCAATGATAAGATCAGAAATATTCCTGAAGATTTTGACGGAATATTTATTGTAGAAGAAAGCTATTATGAGACAGATGGCAGACAGCATGCGTCACCGCACCTTTTTCTGATTACAGAGAATGAGGAAGGCGTTATGTTATCATCCTATGAAATTCCGGCTGGAGAGGATAAGAATACTTTTTCCTATGATTCTATGAGGTCTGTAGATTATAATGAACTCAAGAGATCCGAGAAGTTTACACCGGCACTTTATCATGAAAAGAATGGTGTATGGGAAGGTGGTAGTGTCAGTCAGTTTACGCCGGTTATGACTTTCCGGTTATGGGAAAAATTTTCGGATGCATCCCTGGAGGTATCTGAAAGCATGGAAGTGAACGGAAAAAGAACCTTTGGGTATGATGAGCCGATCATTTATAAAAGAGTATAAGGATGTTATCATCAAAAGCTCTGTGCATTGCACAGAGCTTTTGATTTGTAGACAGTTTCTACAAAAGGAAGAAGACATTTTACTTATTCGTACTATCAGCATCGATTACGGATTGAATCTGTTTCATAAGAGCATCATAGTTAGCCTGGTCATCGATTCCACCGAGCATCGGATCGCCTACGATATTACCATTTCTGTCGACTAGAATTGTTGTAGGAAATGCCATGATGTCTGAAGCATATTTACCGGCATCCGAATTTGAGTCAATGGAAAAATTGCGGTATTTAGCACCCTGGCTTTCGAGGATGCTTGAGGCCTCTTTAATCGCAGTTTCATCTCCGTCGAAGGTTTCTGTGTTGATGCCGATAACCTCTCCGCCCATGGATTGGATTGTATCGTTTAATTCATTCAGCTTGGATAATTCTGCGACGCAAGGCTTGCAGCCGTTGAACCAGAAATTGATGACAGTTACCGCATTATTAGAAAACAGACTTCCATCAACCGCATTTCCGTCAAAATCTTTCCCGGAGAAATTTTTGAAAGGAGATGTGTCACTGTTAGAAGAATCCTGTGTATCGGAGGTAGCGGATGCAGCATTTTTGTTCTCAATTTCGGCAATCTGTTTTTCGATATCACGGATCGTTTCGATATCAGCGGTAAGTGTTTTCAGCTCGTCATCCGTAAAGGCAGATTTGTTTGATTCAACGACACCGGCAAGATAATCGGCATAATTTCCGCTTGGATCAGCCGTACTTTTATTCATCATGCCGAACGCTTTATTCCATACATCTTCGTGATCTGCAAAGATCTGGTTTTCCTGCTGGTATAAGTCGTTAAGCTTTGCATCTGTATCATTCGTGGATTGCTCGGTGCTGGATACCATAGTTGTATTCTGGGTATCGTCAGTTTTTGCAGGTTCCTTTCCGGTACATGCAGTAAGTGATAATGTTACACAAAGTGTAAGGGTTGTAATAATACTTCTTTTTGTTTTCATGGTAAAATACTCCTTTGATAATATAAAAATAAATCGTTGTTTGTCAGCTATTGCTGATTATTGTTCTTTTTCTTACATGGTTTGTCCATGAATTGATAATGGATGGCATTCTTAGGACAGGACTTTATACAGGCACCACATCGTATACATTCCGGGTGATCCGGATTCTTCCGGACATCCACATCCATTTTACATGCTTTCAGGCATTGGTCACATCCCACGCATTTACTGTCTTCTACTTTGATGTTAAGCAAGGACACTTTGTTAAATAAAGAATAGATTGCACCAAGTGGGCAGATCCATTTACAGAAAGGTCTGTAAAACATAATGCTTAAGATCACGACTGCGATCAGGATAAGACATTTGAAAGAAAACAGCTTTCCCAGTGCAGATCGTATAGCGGCATTTCCGAGTGACAGCGGTATGGCACCCTCCAAAACACCTTGCGGACAAATATATTTGCAGAAGAACGGATCTCCCATTCCTATGGAGTTCGTTACAAGCATCGGAAGAAGTATAACGAAAACAAGAAGGATGATATATTTCAGGTATCTTAGAGGTTTGAGTCTGGCCGTGGAGAATTTTTTTCCTGGAATTTTATGCAGTAAATCCTGAAACCATCCAAACGGACACAAAAAACCACATATAAATCTGCCCAGCAGTACCCCAAGTAAAATGAAAAATCCGGTTACATAGTATGAGAACTTAAACCGGGAGGAACCGACTACCGCCTGAAAAGCTCCGATTGGACATGACCCTGTGGCAGCGGGACAGGAATAGCAGTTTAATCCCGGTACACAGATTGTTTTGGCATTGCCCTGATATATTTTCCCTTTCCATAAATTGGGAATGTGAATGTTAGTAAGCAGTGCAGCAGCTGCCTGTATCCATCCACGTATTCTGGCTATTTTTTTTGATCGTATATTTGTCTTCTTATCCAATTCCTACACACTCCAGACATAATTTAATTGCTTTGCTAAGCACCGTTGCAGCTTCGCCCCGGAGCATGCCGTAACTGATCATGATAATACCTGCGATCAGTAAAGCAGATTGCGATATTTTCTTACGTTTCAAGGTTTATTGCTCCTTTCGTTCATTGTATTGATTGACCGGTTGACTTTGGTATTATACAATAGCTGATGTAAAATTATTGTTAAGAAACAGGAGAAATTATTTTGAGATTATTAATTGTTGAAGATGAGAAGAATTTATGTGACACCGTTGCAAAGAGTCTGTATGATAAAGGGTATGAGGTGGACACCTGTTATGACGGTGATGAAGCACTTGAATATATTCTGGCGGAGGACTATGATCTGATTGTTCTTGATCTGAATCTGCCCGGCATGGATGGGATGGATATTCTGAAGGAACTCAGGCAGAAAGATGAGGATACAAAGGTTCTTATATTATCTGCAAGAAGCCAGATTGCAGATAAGGTTGAGGGGCTGGATGCCGGAGCAAACGATTATATGGAAAAACCATTTCATCTGCAGGAGCTGGAGGCACGTATCAGAAGTCTTACGCGACGTAAATTTGTACAGCAGGATGTTTGTCTGAAGGCAGGAGATATCCGGTTTGATACGAAAAAACGTGAGGCATATGTAAAAGAACAAAGGGTTCACCTTACCAGAAAAGAAAATGGGATTTTGGAATATCTGTTGTTGAATCAAGGCAGGCCGGTGAGTCAGGAAGAGTTGATGGAACATGTATGGGACGCATCTGTGGATAGTCTGAGTGGAGCGATCAGAGTGCACATGTCTTCACTTAGAAGGAAGCTTAAGGCGGTGCTGGGATATGATCCGATTTTGAACAAGGTAGGCGAAGGATATAAGATACGAGAGGAGTCTGATCAATGAGAACAATGTCACTTCAGTGGAGACTTACGATTATAACTACATTAGTGATTGCTGTTATATGTGGATGTCTTACGATATTTGTTTATAAGAATGGAATCTATTATATGGACTCTCTGCAGAATGCCGTGGATGCACAGAGCGGGCAGGAGAATGAGGAGGACTCAGAGGAGATCTATATTAGTATTCCGGATGATAAGTGGGATGAATTTGCTAATAATTTTTCAATCCAGGTGTACAATAATAAGGCTGACTACAGGAAAAACAGTCTGATCTTTTCTACGGTATTGGCACTTCTTGGAGGTGTTGTTACATATTTTATAAGTGGGCAGGCACTTAAGCCGCTTAGAAGATTTTCTGATATCATTGAAGAAGTGCAGGCACAAAACCTGTCCGATTCAAGGATAGCGGAAAGCAGGGTCAGGGAACTGAATCAGCTTAGTGTTTCCTATAATAAGATGTTAGAACGTCTTTCGGAAGCATTTGAGACGCAGAGGCAATTTACTGCGAATGCAGCACATGAACTGCGCACACCATTAGCATTAATGCAGGTACAACTGGATCTGTACCATTCTACCGGACATCCGGGCAATGATGAATGTGCAGAGCAAACAATCACAATGGCAACGGAACAGAATGAACGGCTCAGTAAAATGGTGAAGACACTTCTTGATATGAGTGAGCTTCAGACCATCGTACGTGATGAAACGATCATGGTCGCTGCGCTTGTGGAAGAAGTTCTGGCTGATCTGGAACCGCTTGCAATGGAAAAGAACATAAAGCTGATTGGAAAATGCAAGGATATAACTATGGTAGGCAGTGATATCCTTATCTACAGACTGGTATATAATCTTGTTGAGAATGCCATAAAATATAACCATTTCGATGGACAAGTCATCGTGACGGCAGAGCGGAAAGAAAAGCACGTGTATCTTTCAGTAGAGGATACGGGAAATGGTATTCCGAAGGATCTTAAGGAGCGGGTGTTTGAACCATTCTTTCGTGTAGATAAATCCAGAAGCCGGGAATTAGGTGGTGTAGGGCTTGGACTTGCACTGGTTCATGAAATTGTAAGAACGCATGATGGCAGCATTACAGTCAGGGACAATCCGCCAGGGGGGACGATTTTTGAAGTGGTTTTCTGATCACTGTTTGCTTTATAACGTAGGAATATGGAAAAGCAAGAAATCTCTTGATAAAAAAGTTAGTCAAGACTTCCACCGTAACAAACGTTACGGTGGAAAGGATGACAAGATGTTACCGTATGAAAGGGAAAATATTTTCCTAATAACCTATTGACAAAGTAGGTAAATGGGTTTATTATAAAACACAGCTTAAGGAAATGCTTGGTAAAGGAGAATGGATACGTGACAGATTGTGGATTTAACACAGCTCTTTTGCATGGAGTAGATGATAAGAACCCATATGGTACAACGCAGGTTCCCATCTATCAAAGCAGTGCGTTTCGGCATGAATGTGCAGAAGACCTAGAGAAGATTTTTACGAATAAGGCAATGGGATTTTCCTATACGCGGATTAACAATCCGACGGTGGAAGCATTTGAGAAGAGAGTTACTTTGCTGGAGGGTGGAATTGGAAGTGTGGCATGTGCCTCTGGCATGGCAGCACTTAGCAATGCATTTATGAATATCCTGCAAAGCGGTGATGAGATTGTGGCAGCAGCGGGATTATATGGCGGAACGGTCGAATTGTTTGAAGATTTAGAGGCATTTGGAATTACTACAAGATATGTGAAGAAGAACGAGCCGGAATCCTATGAGGAATTGATTACGGATAAGACCCGATTGATCTTTGCGGAAACGATTGGCAATCCGATGCTGGATGTGACGGATATTGCGGCAGTTGCAGAGATGGCGCATCGGAACCATTTACCGCTGATCATTGATAATACCGTTGCAACGCCGTATCTGGTGAAGCCGATCAGTCTTGGTGCGGATGTTGTTGTGAATTCTTCGTCGAAGTACATGAATGGGAACAGTGATGCGATCAGTGGAGTGTTGACGTGGAGTGGTAAGTTCAAGTGGGATGGCGAACGGTATCCGGGTATGGCACCATATAAGAAGTTTGGACCGATGGCGTACATAGCAAAGCTGCGGAATGGTTTGTTCCGGAATATGGGTGCGTGTTTGTCTCCGCAGAATGCATTTTTGAATAATTTAGGATTGGAAACATTAGGACTTCGGATGGAGCGGCAATGTGCGAATGCATTAGAGCTTGCGAAGTATTTAGATACGTTAGAAGGTATTACGGTGAATTATCCGGGATTGCCGGACAGTCCATATCATGAACTGGTAAAGAGGCAGCTTCATGGTGGATTTGGAGCGATTGTGACAATGAGAACCGGAAGTAAGGAAAGAGCATTTGAGATTATTAATGCATTGCAACTTCCGTTTATATTGTCTAATATAGGAGATACGAAGACATTGGTCATCCATCCGGCATCGACGATTGCGGTGCATCTGTCAAAAGAGGATCAGATCCAGTCGGGTGTGTATGATGATCTGATACGTGTGAGTGTTGGAATTGAGGATGTAGAAGATCTGAAGAAAGATTTTGCAAATGCAATAGGAGGAACGAGGTAGTATGGCACAGGTAGATTACAGCACCCTGAAAAAGGGTGGATTCATGAGACAGAAGCAGAAGGATAACTTTTCCCTTCGCCTTGCAGTAGTGGGGGGAACCTTAACCGCAGAGAATTTGAAGAAGATTGCGGAAGTAGCAGAGAAGTATGGAGATGGTCATGTGCATCTGACATCTCGCCAGGGCGTGGAGATACCATTTATCAAGTTACAGGATATTGATGAGGTCAAGGAAGAGCTTGCCAAGGGCGATTGTAAGCCGGGAGTCTGCGGACCGAGAGTTCGTACGGTAACCGCTTGTCAGGGCAATCAGATCTGTCCGAGTGGTAACATTGATACTTATGACATTGCACAGAAGTTAAATGACCGTTATTTCGGAAGAGAGTTACCACATAAGTTTAAGTTCGGTGTAACCGGATGTCAGAACAACTGTCTGAAGGCAGAGGAAAATGATGTCGGAATCAAGGGCGCATTGGACGTGAAGTGGAAGCAGGAGGCCTGCATCAATTGTGGCTTGTGTGCGAAAGTATGTCGGTCGAATGCAATCACTATAGAAGATGGTAAGGTTGTAGTCGATTATGATAAATGTAACTATTGTGGACGATGTGTGAAGTCCTGTCCGACAGATGCATGGGATGCGGAATCAGCTTACCTAGTATCCTTTGGAGGAACCTTTGGTAATGCGATCAGCAAGGGGGAATATCCATTGCCACTCATCACATCCGAGGAACAGTTATTCCGTGTGACAGATGCGGCAATTCAGTTTTTTGATGATTATGCAAACCCAAGTGAGCGTTTCAAGTTCACATTAGACCGGGTTGGAAGAGAAGAATTTTATAAGAAATTAAAGGAGGCATATAATGGGTGATTTTCAGATTGATGATACAGTAGATATAACAGACGTGGTTTGCCCGGTAACATTTGTAAAGGCAAAGGTAGCGTTAGAAGAATTGGATGACGGACAGATTCTAGCCATCCGTATGAATGATGGTGAGCCGGTACAGAATGTACCAAGAAGCATTAAGGAAGAGGGACATCAGATCCTGAAACTGAATACAAATGAGGATGGTACCTATACCCTTATTGTTAAGAAGGTAGAGGAAGAGTAGTTAGAAACTTCAGGTGTGTTTGTACTACTGCAGTGTTATTTTTGGTTTTGCAATTACCTGACAGAGAGATATTAGGAGAGGAGAAAACAATGGCAGCAAGAATTACGGGTGCTGATTTTGAAGAGAAGGTTCTGAAAGCAGATAAGCCGGTTTTGGTGGATTTTTACTCCGATACCTGTATTCCGTGTAAGCGAATGGCAGGAGTGCTTGGAGATATCGAGGATGAATATGAAGATAAGATTTACCTTTACAAGGTAAATGTGAATTATGAAGAAGATCTGACGGCAAAGTATCAGGTGATGTCCGCTCCAACCCTGATTGCGTTTGAGAATGGCGAAGAGAAGAGCCGGTTATCCGGGGCAGCGGGCAAGGATGAGATTGTAAAGTTATTTAGCTGATTCTGTAAGGCAATTGCGATAGTAAGAATTGCCGATAAGAAAAGTTTGCAAACGGTGTCCGTGGGAGAGAAGAACCGTGTGGCGCTGTATAAGAAATGAGATGTGTGTTAATTCAATTAGAATATCAGGAGGATGAAAAGATGACAATTACAGTAGCAGGAAACAAGAAAGAATATGAAGATGGTATTAACTTACCTACATTGATTGAGAAAGAGCAGATTGATAATGCAGATTATGTGACCGTAACGATCAATGATGAGTTTGTAGAGAGAGAGAAGTTTCCGGAGACAATCATCAAAGATGGGGACGTGGTAGAGTTCTTATATTTCATGGGAGGAGGATCTAGATAATGGCATTTACCAATGAACAGTTAGAGCGTTATTCCCGTCATATTATATTGCAGGAAGTTGGCGTGAAGGGTCAGAAGAAGTTATTAAATGCCAAAGTTCTGATTATCGGTGCAGGTGGTTTAGGTGCGCCGGCAGCACTATATTTGGCGGCAGCAGGAGTTGGAACGATTGGTATTGTGGATGCAGATGAGGTTGATTTATCCAATCTGCAAAGACAGGTCATTCATACAACACAGGATGTAGGCAAAGCGAAAGTGAAGTCCGCAGCTGAGACAATGGAAGCAATCAATCCGGATGTAACGGTAAAGACATATCGTACATTTGTGGATTCAACGAATATTATGGATCTGATCGCAGATTATGATTTCATCATTGATGGAACCGATAATTTCCCTGCGAAGTTCCTCATTAATGATGCCTGTGTTATGGCAAAGAAGCCATTTTCTCATGCAGGTATTATCCGTTTCAAGGGACAGCTTATGACGTATGTTCCGGATGAAGGACCGTGCTATCGTTGTGTATTCAAGAATCCACCTCCAAAGGATGCGGTTCCAACCTGTAAGCAGGCTGGTGTCATTGGTGCTATGGGCGGTGTCATCGGAAGTCTTCAGGCAATGGAAGCAATTAAGTATATTATCGGTAAGGGCGACCTGCTGACCGGAAAGCTGTTGACTTATGATGCACTGAAGATGGATTTCCATACAATCAAGCTTCCACGAAATTGCAATTGTGCAGTATGTGGTGAGCATCCAACGATCACAAAGATGATCGACTATGAACAGGCAGAATGTGACTTGAAGAAATAAGGAATGGTGATATATGAGCATTGTATTAAAGTTAAAAAAGAGTGATTACGATAAGATGTTGAAGCATTGCAAAGATGGTCTGCCAAATGAATCCTGTGGTCTGTTAGCAGGAACGGTAGAGGGCGAAGTGAAGACAGTTACCAAGATCTATCTGCTGACGAATATAGATGCAAGTAACGAACATTTCTCTATGGATCCGAAGGAGCAGTTTGCCGCTCTTAAGGATGCCAGAGCCAATGGAGTTGAGATTATCGGGAACTTCCATTCTCATCCGGAATCTCCGTCAAGACCATCCGAGGAAGATAAGCGGCTGGCATATGATCCAAACATTGAATACCTGATCCTGTCATTGCAGAAAGCGGATGATCCGGTGTTGAAAGCATTTGGAATTGATAAGGATAAGAACGTAACAATTCACGAAATCCAATACAGCTAAACTTTCTCCCTTGCACAGCGTAAGTAACGG
>HF987769.1 GCA_000431135.1 Clostridium sp. CAG:590 | reverse complement strand
CAATCCTTACGCTGTGCAAGGGTAAAGGTTTACTCGTTGCGGATTGCCGCAAGTGGACTTAACTTGGTTGCACGTTGTGCCGGGAAGAAACCTGCAATCATTCCGATTAACGTTGAAAATACAATTGCAAGTGCGACAAGCCAGAGTGGAATTGCAGAAATACTTACATTACTGCCATATCCTTCTAACATATCCCCCATAAACCGAGGCGCGATCACTTTATTTAATACGATGGACAGCACATAACTCAAAATAATACCTGCCACTCCGCCTAAAAATCCAATAAATGCAGCTTCAGCCAAAAACATGGAACGAATATTGCCAAGTGCACAACCGAGCACCTTCATTACACCAATTTCTTTTGTTCTCTCATAAGTAGACATCGTCATTGTATTCGCAATACTGATGGCAGCGACCAACATCGCAACCGCACCAATTCCACCAAGAACTGCTTCAATAATCATAAACTGTTTCTCTGTCTCCTCGATCCATTCCTTGTTTGTTTCTCCATAATATCCCATATCCTGAATATCCTGAAGAACGGCCTCTACATTTGAAGAATCATCTACATTTACGACAAACTGGGAATATTTGAGATCTCGATACGGTTTTCCTTTTTTGTCTGTCGGCTGTCCCGGAATCACCTGATTCTCTGAATAATTCTTCTTTAAAAATGCCTTAAGACTATCAATATCCGTATAACAGTTATAAGAAAATTCTGTATAATCTGTATCCGTACCGGCTGTTATTCCCGCAACCTTAATTGGAACTTTTTTCATATCCGGTGTAAAAGAGGTATAGGACATCGAATCTTCTCCCATATCTCCAATCCCGTCGTATTCCAATCCGCTGTCACCTGATGAAATATCCTCCGTTGTTGGTTCCTGTGTTTCCACACTATTCTCCGTCGTAGAAGATGGGGCATCGTCATCTGCATCATCATCCTGTGCTTTTGTTGTTCCGATATCATCCAGGGAAAAATCATCACTTGCGGAAAAATCATCTGCCCCTTCCGTAAACGCAGAATCTACCACATCTACAAGTGAGGTATCTGAGGAATCATCTGTCACATTTGTCGTGTCGTCACCTGCAACGTCATCTGAAGTAATACCGCCAAACATCTGATCTTTCATCAGATCTACATCCGGAGCCTCATTATTCTCCCAATATGGATATTCACCCGTTGCCGATTCAAAGAAGGAATCCGAAAGTACCTGATTACCAACGATCAGAGAAAGACTTCCACCATTTTCTGTATCCGGTGTACTTCCCTCTTCCAATTCAATTTCCTGCAGATTCTTCTGTGGAATTCCAATCACCGTTACAGAATCCGCCTCATATTTACCCACCTGCAAAGGCATACTATAAGTCAATTGCGGTTCAACAGAATCTACGTGTTCCATATCAAGAAATGTCTGCATGGTATCATCATCTAACAAACGTTCCGACATACCACTGTCATCACCGCCTGTAACCATGATTTCCGTCAGCCCGCCAGCCGAGCTGACCTGACTCACCATCGCCTGCTTCAGTCCAATACCCAATGACAACATAACCACAATGGATGCTGTTCCGATGATAACACCCAGGACAGTTAATAACGTTCTCATTTTTCTACGCCAAAGGTTGGTCAGACTCATTCCAAGGATATCAGAAATCTTCATGTTCCTTATCTTCCTCTCCATTTGCAAAATCAAATGATCCCGTGTCATTGCCTTCTACACGGATCGTATCATCCTGTTCTTTGTTTTCCTCTTCCTGTAACAGCCCATCACTTACACTAAGCAGACCATCTTCGTCCTCGTCCTCGGCTGCTAACAATTCTGCCATTTTTTTCTTTCTCTTTTTAACAATGATCACTACAATTACGACGATCACAGCGAGCACAACTATGCCAATAATAACATACACCCACCATGCAGGTCCTTCGGTATATTCTGCATCCTCATAGTCATCCGTTACATCACCTGACATATCATCTATCGCATCCTCACCTACGCTGCACGTTACATCCTGTTCGATCTCTGACGCAGTTCCTTCTGAATCCTCATAAGAAATAACAACTTTAACCGTACCTTTATCTGAATTATCCGCAGCACCTGTCACATTTACCGTTGCATATGCAGATGAATTAGCAGCGATATTACCCACATAACATTCATCACTGGTAACCGCATCATCCTTTGTGTTGACCTTAACATTGTAAATGCCGGCACCACTCTGATTGTTAATCGTAAACATCAGGCTTCCCTGGGAGCCAATCCCGATTGATTCCGGAGACATGCTCACATCTGTGATACCTAATTTTACTTCCTGGTATACCGGAATATATACACTTTCCCCTGCCGTAAAGGAATTGCCATTGCCATCATCAAAATCGCCCTTTACTACCAGCCGATAGTTCTTCTGTGCCAATTCTGCAGATGTCTTCAATTCAATCTCAATATCACCCGTCTCACCTGCAGCAATCTTATCAACAAATACTGCATTGGAACCGGATGTCGGCAAGAAGTTACCTGCCTCATCACCAACTAAGAACTTGGCATTACAGACATTAGTCGTTTTAGAGGAATTCTGAATGTGAATCTTGATCTTGAAACTCTGTCCTGCCATAATCTTTTTCGGATCTGAATCATAGCCGGTAATGATCAGCTTCGGTGCCTCTGCCTCCCCGCTTGAATCACTTCCGGAACTGCCATCATCAGTTGGTGTATCCGGGATATCCGTATCATCCGGTGTTGTATCTGTTTCACCATCCGTCTTTCCACCTGTAGTGCTTTTGTTTCCTTTTGTTGAAGATTTGCTTCCGTCTATCGAGAAATAGATATTAATCGTCTTAATTACATAATAATCTTTGGTCGTTCCATCGGAACCGGTTTTCGAATATTCCCCAATAAACTTGACACTCTGGTATCCACTTTGCAGATCCGATCTTGCTGTCATCTTATATTCAGCCGGCAACACAGCCTGCTTATTGGCATCATCTGCTTTGATCACCTTATAAGCGTCCCCGCTTGTTTCAAATGGGAACATAGAATCAATCACCGGATAAACACTCTTTAATTTGATCGTACCGGAATCACTCGACTTCAAATTGAAAGAAATCTTAACGCTCTTACCAATCGTTCCGGCAATCGACTTTGTTACATCAATTCCGACATCTGAATTTTTTCCAAGTGTTCCATTTGCATCAATGTTCGTATTCTCTGTCGACTCCTGTGTGGTTGTCTGCGTTGCATACACAGGTACTGCCTTCATCAATGGGCTTCCCATAAGAGAAACACTCATCAACAATACCATTATTCTCTTTGTAACTGTATTACTCCATCGTTTCATTTCTATTCTCCTTTGCATCCGGATTCCTTCTATCTTCTATATCAATAATCTCACCATCCACAATCCGGATTACTTTATCCGCAATTGCCGCAAGACTATTATCATGTGTTACCATAACCAGTGTTTTTTTGTGTTCATTTACAATGTGACGCATCAGGTTCATCATCTCTTTTGATGTTCTTGAATCTAAGTTACCGGTCGGCTCATCCGCAAACATGATCTTCGGATTCACAACCAACGCTCTTGCCATACCAACTCGCTGCTGCTGACCTCCTGACATCTGATTAGGTTTATGCATTGCATGTTCCTTCAGTCCCACCATTCGAAGCATCTTCATTGCCCGTTTCAGTCGGATCGGTTTGGGGATTCCCCGGAATGATAACGGAAGTGCAACATTCTCCAGTGCATTCAGCGTTCCTAACAGATTAAATGATTGAAAGATAAATCCAACATTTTCTCTGCGGAACTTAACGAGCTGCTTCTCATTCATCTTCTCTATATGTTGTCCTGCAATCACAATCTCACCACTTGTCGGTTTTTCCAATCCTGCTAGCATATTCAGCAACGTGGACTTACCGGAACCGGATGTACCTACGATTGCACAAAACTCCCCTTCCTGTACGTCAAAATCAACACCATTCAGGGCACGCACCTGCGTAGTTCCTACTTTGTAAATCTTATGTAAGTCCGTCACATGTATGACAACCTTTGACCGGTCATCTGCCTGACCGCGGCGGATCTTCGCATCATTATTATCCAATCTGTCATCCTCCTGCTTTGATTAAAATGCCTTCTGGCTGATGCATCCCAATCAAATAACTATACCCGGGTTTGGACAACCAAACCCGGGTACATTATATCACATTTCTCAATAATGAACAGTTTTTTTAGTATAGTTCACAAAAATTTAATTTTTACAATTGTTCTAATTCCTGCATCCATAACGCAACGCTTGCATCACTTGGCATCCGGAGATCTCCACGCGGGGACAGGGAAACCGTTCCGACCTTTGGTCCATCCGGCACACAGGAACGCTTGAACTGCTGGGAGAAAAACCTTCTATAAAATGTCTTCATCCATTTCAGAATTGTCGCGTTATCATACACATCGGCAAACGTCTTCTGCGCAATCCGATAGATCTTACCCGGACGATATCCAAAACGCATATAATAATACAGATAGAAATCATGCAATTCATATGGTCCCACAATATCTTCTGTCTTCTGGGCAATCTCTCCGTTTTCCGGTGGAAGCAGCTCCGGACTGACCGGCGTATCTAACACATCAAACAATACCACCGAGGTCTTCTCATCCGTATTCTCTGCATAATACTGTACCAGATACCGTACCAGTGTCTTCGGGATGGATACATTGACTGCATACATGGACATATGATCTCCATTATAGGTCGCCCATCCAAGCGCCATCTCTGACATATCTCCGGTTCCGATCACCATACCATTATTCTTATTGGCAATGTCCATCAGAATCTGTGTACGCTCTCTTGCCTGACCATTCTCGTACGTTATGTCATGCACATTCTCATCCTGTTCAATATCCTTAAAATGCTGCCGCACCGCATCAACGATTGGGATCTCTTTGAGTGTCGCACCAAGGCATCGTGCTAACTCTAACGCATTCTGATAGGTCCGGTCTGTCGTTCCAAAGCCCGGCATAGTCACCGCAATAATGTCCTTATGATCCATACCAAGCAGATCGTAAGCCTTGACCGTCACCAATAATGCCAGTGTCGAATCCAGACCTCCCGAAAGCCCGATCACCGCAGTCTTACATCCCGTATGCTTCAACCGCTTGCGTAGTCCCATTGCTTGTAATGTGAGAATCTCTTCACAACGCTGGTTCTTCTTATGTGTATCAGAAGGTACAAACGGTGTCCTTGAAAAAACTCTTGTAAGCTCCGTGTCCTCTAATTCACAAGTGAAATAAACTTCGCAATAACCATTATCCTTATTCGCAAAAGTAGTTGCTTTCCTGCGTTCCGCAGCTAACCGTTTCACATCAAGTTCCGTCACGGTCATCCCATGCTCAAATAATGCCGACTGCGCTAACACCGTTCCATTCTCTGCAATCAGGTTGTGTCCACTGTACACCAGATCCTGTGTAGATTCATCATTTCCTGCATCTGCATAAATGTAGCCGGCTATAAGCTTTGCTGACTGCATGGCAACCAGATTCCGCCGATACTGCGGTTTGGTTGCAATCTCATCACTTGCGGATGGATTACAGATCACCGTAGCACCCGCTAATGCATGCCGTACCGATGGTGAATCCGGCACCCACAGATCCTCGCAGATCTCTCCTGCAACCACAAACTCCGGCATATTCTCGCAACTCATCAAAATGTCAGTTCCAAATAATACTTCCTGTCCGGCAAACTCTACTACAATCGGTTCTCTCATTCCAACGGCAAAATGTCTTGCCTCATAGAATTCCTGATAATTGGGAATATATGTTTTCGGGATCATGGAAAGAATCTCTCCACCCTTACAGAATACTGCCACATTATATAATTGGTTCCTATAGGGAAATGGCATTCCGACTACATACAAAATATCCATTGCCTTTGTAGCATCTAACAACCGTACCAATTCTCTCTCACATCCGGTCAAAAGGGCATCCTGCAGAAACAGATCTCCACAGGTATAACCGGAAATACACAGTTCCGGAAATACCAGTAATTTGACATGCATCTTCTCCGCATCCCGTATCGTTTGTTCAATCTGACTTCCATTATATACACAATCTGCCACCTGAAGTTCTGGAGCAGCAGCCGCAACCTTGATAAAACCGTCTTTCATGTTCCAATCCTTTCCGCATACTTACTTTGTATATAGCTTTTTCTTAATCAGATTAATCATACAGATTTTTTTACCAAATTCACAATCTCCTGCACCATTTCCGGTTCCGGCATAGAACGGATAGCACCCTTCTTAGTGGTTACAAGGTATGCTGCCGCATTTGCTGTCTGCAACATCTCCGTAAGTTCCGCATCTGTCAGATGGTCAATATCATGATCTAGGACATAATTGAGAACACATCCTCCGAATGTATCACCGGCTCCTGTTGTATCAACCGTTCCACCAAGCAGATAAGATGGTACAAATACCTTTCTTCCCTGATAGTAGGAATAACTGCCATCTGCACCCGCTGTTACATTCAACAGGCGGATATTTGGATACTGTTCCTGCAGCATTGCTGCACCTTTATCAAAATCAGAGGTTCCGGTCATGAATTCAATCTCATTATCCGAGATCTTCAGAATATCACACTGGCTCATGCCATATGCAATCTGCTCTTTCGCATCATCTAAGCTGCTCCAAAGCGGAGGTCTTAAATTCGGATCAAAGGAGATCAGCAATCCATTCTCTTTTGCTGTTGCAATTGCTTTCTTAGTCGCATTCCGGACTACCTCATCCGTCATGGAAAGCGTTCCAAAATGAAAGATTCTGGCATCTGCGATCTGCTCACAGGAAAGCTCCTCTGAACGGAGCATCATATCCGCTCCCGGATGCCGGTAAAAAGAGAACTCCCGGTCTCCATTCTCAAAGTTCTTAACAAATGCCAGCGTTGTATTGTAATAAGGATCCACCACAAGACCCTCATGTGCAATTCCTACTTCATCTAATATACCTGTCAGCATCTTGCCAAATACATCATTACCCACTTTGCCAACAAATGCACACGACTTACCAAACTTCTTAAGAATCGCTAATACATTACAAGGGGCACCACCCGGATTTGCCTCAAACACCGGATTGCCCTGTTCGCTGTTTCCATAGTCTGTAAAATCAATCAATAACTCGCCAAGAGCAACTACATCATACTTTTTCACAATTGTTCCTCCTGTTATGCCTGTGCCTCGATCACATCTGCCATATCATACATACCAGCCGGCTTACCTGCTAAGAACTTGCCAGCCTCAATTGCACCCTTTGCAAAGACAGACTTCGAATAAGCGGTATGATTAAATGTGATCACCTCATCCGTTCCTGCAAAGATGACATCATGTATACCCACGATCGTGCCACCGCGAACCGATGAAATACCGATCTCCTTGTCCGGACGCTGTTCACTTCTAGTACTTCTGTCATATACATACTCATACTCATTGCCAAGTGCCTCATTGACAGAATCTGCTAACGCAAGAGCGGTACCGCTTGGTGCGTCCTTTTTCAGACGGTGATGCTGTTCTACTACTTCAATATCATATCCGGCATTGCCAAATACTTTAGCTGCATCTTTTAACAGCTTCAGTAATGTATTGATTCCCAAAGACATATTCGCAGACTTCAAAATAGCAACCTCTTTACTTGTCTTCTCTACGTCTGCAAGCTGCTGCTCACTTAATCCTGTTGTACAGAGCACAACCGGAATCTTCTTTGCCTTGCTATACTTTAACAGATTATCTACTGCAACCGCTGCTGCAAAATCCACGATCACATCTGCTTCCACGTCACAATCGAAAATGTTGGTAAACACCGGATATCCATTGTCACGGTTATCCACCACATCAATTCCGGCCACGATCTCGATATCGGAATCTTTTGCTACTAACTCAGTAATTACCTGTCCCATATGACCATTACAGCCATGCATCATCATTTTTACCATTGTAATAATCTCCTTTGCAACAAAATCTTGCGTATATCATAGCATTTATGATGTATTAACGCAATGCAGGATTTAGTGACATCCCTTCTTCTTACACCATTTCGCACTTGCCGGGTCGGTCGGATCCCATTTGTGCCATGACGGAAGTTTCTCTAATTCCGGCTTGCCGAATGGTCCCGGATTCTTGCTCTCATAAATAACTACCTTTGTCTTACCTTTACAATTATCATAGATCCATTTCATATTCACACATTGCAGGCGGATACAGCCATGGGATGCTCTGGTTCCCATCTTGTTATACTCTTTTACATCCAGCGACTTGTTATTCCGGTACTTTGTGTATGGTGATGTATGGAACAATATATTTCCGTGGATCTGCTTTGTCCATTGACTATATGAATTATAGAACAATATCCAATACCGGTGTGTCACACCTGTGTAAAAGGTTCCGGTCTTGTTCGTCTTACCCGGTGCACACAGGAATGACTTCACCGGAATCTTATAACCCTTCTTTCCATCCTTCGCATATACCGTTACCACACAGGCAGATGTGTTGACTTTCAATACATAGGATTTCTGTTTTCCAATGATCCCCTCCACATCTTTGATCACATTTCCATCTGCATCATAATAGTATTTTAATCCTTTCTTATATTTGCTATAAAAAGAAAGTTTCTTCGTTGTTCCTTCTCCGGTCGGAACTGAATATATCTTCGTTCCATTCTTTGTCTGATAAGCTACAACAGCATACGCATACGTTTTCTTATATGTAAGTCCCTTATCTGTATAAGAAGTCTTTTGCCCGCCTTTGCACGTTCCTACTTTCTTCCAGTCTCCGTTTTCCACCTTGCGATAAATGATATATCCATCCATCTTTTTATTCTTATCCCATGTCAATTTCATGGATTTCTTTGAGACAATATCAATGGACTTAATCTTAACCACAGATAAATTGTCATCTGATTTTGGAGATTGCTCCGTAGTAGTTTCGGGAAATGTACTTTCTGTTGATGTTTGCTGCAAAGATGCACTTTCCGTTGCAGCCACCCGGCTTGTCATGTCTGTTGCATGCACAACTGTGCACGGTATAACACCGGCCATGCCACAAATCAGCGAACCGAGCAGCAGAATCTTTCTGCCATTCTTTTTTACTTTGTCTGTCATATCCGTGTGTATCCTCCTCATATAATCAAGCGTTTATCGAAAATCCAAGGTTGTTCAACCTGTTAAATTTCCCTTTTATTCTACGCCCATCTTACTCTCATGGCAAGTCTTTCCTCTCAAAGTATATAATAAGCATCCGTTCTACCATCCAAAATCTAACAGCCAGTTATTCAATCTCCGTTCCCGATCCATATCTGACAACTTCTCATCCGTTGGCGCTGTATATTCTCCTTTAATTGTACCATCTAAAATATATAATACCCGCTTGCAGCGTGATGCCACTTTTGCATCATGTGTCACCATCATGATCGTAGTTCCCTCCTCATTTAAAAGAACCAGCTCATTCATCACTTCCGTAGAGGATGCCCGGTTAAGCGCACCTGTCGGCTCATCCGCAAACAGCAGCTTCGGATGATTGATCATACTCCGGCAGATACAGGCGCGCTGCAACTGTCCTCCGGACACTTCATTAATGTCATGATCCGCCACCTCAATAATCGATAATTTTCGCATCAGTGCCTCCGCACGGGATACCTTCTCTACCCGGCTCTCTTTCGACTTCTTACTCTCTATTGCCGGAAGCAGAATATTATCAAGAATCGTCAGGTTCTTCATCATATACATTTGCTGAAAGATAAATCCCATCTCATCTAACCGCTTCTTTGCCAATGCGTTCTTATCCAGTTTCATTATATCCTGACCATCAAAAAAGACCGATCCACTTGTTGCAAGATCCATACCTGACACAGAATACAACAAGGTGGATTTTCCAGAACCGGACGGTCCCATTATAGCAACCATATCCCCTTCTTCCACATTGAAACTCACATTACGCAATACATTATTCTGTCGTTTATCAATCACATAGGTCTTACACAAATCTTTTACCTCTAATATATTTCCCATCTTTTTCTCATCCTTTCCAATCTATCATTGCTTTCAATAATTGTATTACTCTACATTTACCAGATCCGCACCCTTAATTGCACATGTCTTCCATGCGCTGATTCCGATTGTAACCAGCGTTATTCCAAGAATGATTCCCGGATAGATCAGCAGAATCTTGATCGGATCAAAATAATAATGCACATCCGTTGCCCCCATCATTGCCCAGATCGGATCACACCATAATTTTGTAACCGGTACTGTCAATACCACGGCGCTACATTCTGCCAGCGCTGCCACTAATTGAAACCTGCAGACATGCCATTTCCATACCGATCTATTTGTAAATCCGATTGCCTTCAAAAGTGCAATCTGCCCAAATTCTGCTGATATAAAAGAGCGTTCCATCAGCATGGTTACAAGTATTACTACAATACCTGTTATGATCAGCAAAAGTACAACCACCGAATCCATCGTATCTGCAACCCGCATACAATCTACACAATATCCCGCTGCATCATAAATACCACTGATACCATACATTTTCTTAATCGTTTGTATTCGTTCTATAATCTCCTTCTCATCCGGATGATCCGCAAAATCAATCTGATATGCCATCATTGCATTGGCATATACCATCGAGGTAGGTGCATCCTCATGCAGTCTTGCGACTTTGCCAAGCTGGTTCATTGACTGAAACATTGCCGTTACCATACACTTTCTTTTTTCCGCCCCAAAATCAATTGTAATCGTATCACCAATTCCTATTCCTAATTGTTCGCCAATCGCAGGCGTGATTGCAATCTCATTTGCATTTTGCGGTGCAGTTCCTTCTGTATAACTATACTCGGATGCTTTTGTCTCCGTATTTTGCTGGAAAATAACCGAATAGGCCTCTCCGTCCACCTCACAGGAATATTGGTACCAGATTTCCATGCTGACTTTGCCCGGCATTCCCTTCTCTTCCAGATCCCTTTCCATTGACCGGTAATTCTCTTTTAACTGCTTTTCCCCATCCTCCTTCATAACACTCATTTTGATCAGTTTGGCATCCGGTATATAGATGTCTGATTCCTTTCCAAAACAGGTGATCAGATTCTTACTCTTCATTGTGGAGGATACCAGCACCATTCCCAACATAATAACGGAACACAGGAAAAAGACCAGCCATATAGTCAGATACCGTTTCGGTGCACTCAGCACATCATTTGCCGCCATATAAAATGATGCCTGCACATGGGAACGTCCCAGGCGGTACCCGGATTTCTTCCGGTATCTCTCTCCGGTCTGACCACTCCGTATTGCATCAACCGGTGTTAGTTTCTTTACATTGCCTGTACACAGATAAGCAACCCATACCATCAACACCATAACCAGTACTGTACCGATCGCATTGATTCCATGACCATTGTCATTTCCAAGAACCATTTTGGCAGATACCGACGCAATCAACATGTTACCAAACGGAATACTCAGGGCAAAACCGGTCACTCCTCCCACGAAAGCCATTACACAATATTTGACTATATACAATTTGCGAATCCGGCTATTTTTAATTCCAATCGCTTTCATAACCCCAATCTCACGATATTCCCCTTGTATGGTAAATGCGATCACAAATCTTAAGATCACAAACGACACAATAATTAAACAGATGCTAAGCACTAACACGACCATTGCCACAATCATATCCATTACATACGCCATTTTGATCGTGGAGCGATCTGAACTAAACAAAATGTTAGATGCCCGGGTCAGCTCGGAAGCAAGTGCTTTCGTATCGTCCGTTGCAACATGAAAGATCCTTCCGTCATACGTCTTTACCTTCTCACTTCTTGCAAACACCTGATAATCCTTACTATTCATGATCAACCGGGTATTTCCCATCATGTCGGAGCCAAGCAAAGCGTCCTTGATCTCTCCGGCAATCCGGAACGTCATATCCACATCCTGTAATTGAATCCGCAGAATATCTCCCACTTTTGCATGATTCTTGTCAAGTATCCCACTTGTAACATAGACTTCCCCCTGCTTGACCTTCCTTAATTTTGTATTATCTGCCAAAAAGAAGTGCAACTGATCCTCTTCTAACGGCTGCAACACCAATGTATTATTATTCTTTGTAATCAGTTTCTTTCCTTTTATCGTTACATCATCATTGGAACCCCAGATACAATATTCCTCCCGAAAGTTTTTCACCTGCTTTGAGTGTTCTAAAATATTTCCGACTCCTCCATCTCCAAACTGGGTGAATACCATATAATCCAGCAGCCCTGCTTTTTCAAAAAAATAATCCGTTCCATTTAATATGGTTACTACATTGTTCAACCCACTTGCCACAAACATTGCAGCCAGAATTACAAAAAGCAGCAGAATTATATTCATGGTACGATTCCTCTTCAAATCTCTTTTCAATATATTGAGATACATATAAATAACTCCCTTCCTGTTTTCTTGCATTCAGCATAACAGAAAAATTATTAAATAATCCTTAAATTTCTCATGTCCGCAATATATTGATTTTACTACATTCTTAAAATTTTTGTCACTAATACGTCACTAATAAAATTGATATTTAATAAAATCACATATTTATTAAAGTTGTTTTATGGCACATTTTACACCATAGCGGAAACTCTACAAGTTTCGTTTGCTTTGTGACTTTATGTAACTTCTTTCCACATCTTGGACACCGCAACCACCCATTGTAACAGATCATCTTATTGACACTCTTTACAGTCTGTTTATGTTGATCTTCTTCCGGTTTCTTTGTTTCGGTCAGCTTTCTTTCCCCTTTACTACCTGTAAGAATATTAAATGCGTTTCGTGTTTTCTCTACTTTTTTTTGTATATTCTTAATTGTCATACCGTCCATTGCATATTCATTTATGGCCGTAATGCATTCCACATAGGAATATAACACTTCCAGATATTGCGATTCTTCCCTTGCTTTCTGATCTGATTTTAAGTCTCTATCTTCCTTTTCTTTTTCCTTATTAGGTGCAGGTGCGCCATGTTCTTTCCTATATGCTCTTGTAATTTGGTATATACTGCCATCCGATACACCATACATCAATGCCAGCTCATGCACAGATGCCCCGTCGCTATATGCTCTAATAATATTCTTATTAGACTGTTATTATTAGTCCTAAGGTTTTCGGAACTTTCATTTTTGGAAGTGCTTCTTTTGGAAGTGCTTTTTTTCCGAGTGTTATAATTCAATAATTTCCGAGCATTACAATTTAATACAATCGACAAAGGAAAGTCTACAAACCATTGAAAATACGTCATTTTCTCCTATTACTTGTCTGGCGCTTGCGTGTCGCTTTCTTGTTACTTCCTTGTTATTTTCTTGTCACTTTTGTGTCACAATAGAATTTCAAAAGCCTTGAAAGCATTGAAAATACGTTGTTTTCTCTGTGTCGTTTGCTTGTCATTTGTTTGTCACTTGCCTGTCACTTGCCTGTCGTTTACTTGGGATATGATCATTCCCTATCTAGTTCTCTCTGCAGTTTAATTTAATCTTCTATGATATGAACGCTATGAGTAATGATATATATATTTTTATTTAACAAATTACCGAGCTTTTTACGTTCAATCTTTATTACCCCAGATGAAACAAGCGGCTTAATATATTTAGAAAACCTTGTTTCGCTCATTCCTAACTCTTCTCGCATTAGATCTCGTGAAGGAAAGCAAGATTCACTTTTTCCCGCAAAACTGCAAAGATATGCATATATAGCCTTACTTTCGGGTTCTAAATTTTTATTTCTCATAACTTCTTGATACACTATCCCATATCCTCCTTTTTTATTTTCCACTGCATGCTACCTATCCTTTCAATTATGCTTTTGACTTTCCCGGTATTTCTTCAACCGTTCAAAGTCAATTACTTCATTGCAATTCAGATCTAACACCTTACAGATCTTTCCCAGAATCTCCATTTTTACAAGATACCCTTTTCTTACACGATAAACGCTTGTAATAGATACTCCGGCTTTCTCTGCTATCTCATGCGGCGTCATGCAAGACTGCACCATTGCTGAGATCATGATCTCGTATTTTGCACATACCATCCTTTTACCTCCTATTCATCCTCTAAAATTTCAGTTACATCAACGCCTAATGCTCTCGCAATTTTACCTGCGGTTTCTGGTTTGCAACTACAAGCGCCTAAAACTCTACAATATGTACCATGCGGAATATTTCCTTTCGCACATAATTCATTAGTACTCATACATGCTCTTGCTTTTGCAATCTCTATTTTCTTTCTGTCTAACTTAATGTACATATCTTTTTCATCTCCTTTCTTATTCGGCTTGACACACAATTTAATTCGTGTTATATATAATATACGCAATTAAATTCATGTTGTCAATAATTTTTGCAAATAAAATTGAATTTAATTGTGCATTATGATACAATTCATTGTTAGGAGACCAGCTATGAAAAGTCAAG
>HF987768.1 GCA_000431135.1 Clostridium sp. CAG:590 | reverse complement strand
TTCCTATGTTGTATTCGGTTCGCAGGATTTTTATAATGAGCGTGTTGCGGAGGGTGACAGGCAATATAATATCTATTTTACCTTGAGCGATTCTGCAAATGTATCTATGAATAATGTTGCGCCTGTTATAAAAGAAATCGCGGATTCCTGCGGCATTGACCAGAAAAACGTGATCATCAATGACCTCTACCTGCAGTGGGTATTGCAGCCGAGCTATGAAATGATTGTGGTTTGTGGAACCCTGATCCTCGGAATCGTGCTGTTTTCCGTTGTGGTCATTTATAATATCTTCCAGGTCGGGATCGCCCAGAAGGTTCAGGAGTACGGAAAAATCAAGGCGCTGGGTGCAACCAGAAAGCAGATGAAGCAGTTGATCTTTCGTGAGGGCATTCTTCTGGCGGTTCCTTCGATACCGCTGGGGCTGCTGTTTGGTTTCCTGATTGCAAAAGTCAGCTTCAACTGGCTGGTGGAGCAGGGAAATCTGGTATCGTCCGGAATCAAGAACCATCAGGTGCCTCTGTTTTCACTGACAATTATGCTCATCTGCATTTTTGTATCGTTTCTTACGGTCGTTTTGGCTCTGCGCAAACCCATGAAAATTGTTTCCCGGATTTCACCCATCGAAGCGACACGGTATCTTGACGGCTCCAAAACGCAAAAACAGGGCAGACGAAAAGGCAGAAAAGATGTCACCGTTTTCTCCATGGCAATGGCAAATGTGACAGGCAATCCGAAAAGAACCATTGCTACGATTCTTACCATGGGGCTTTCCTGTGTATTGTTTGTAATTATCTCTAATTATGTTGGGAATATTGACACGGAGCACGAGGCGCGGATTGCAATCAACCATGGACAATTTGAGTTGCAGCTGGATTATTCCCAGAATTATGATGAAGCCTATTCGGAGAATAATCTGGACACAATCCTACAGAACAACCCACTGAATGATTCTTTGATTAAAGAAATCAAATCCATCCCCGGTGTAACGGATGTACTGACGAGAGAAATCGTCTCTGCAGATCTGAACGGAACAAAATTTCCGGTTGCAATCGTAAATCAAGAGGATTTTGAAATGATGCGCGGGGATGGCGATATCGGTTCCATGGACTATGCACAGGCTGTCAAAAACGGGGATGTTTTCTTTGGCTGGTCCACGTGGATGGAAGCTGACGGGTATTCTGCGGGTGCACCGATTACATTCAACTTTGATAACGGAAGCGGAACCTATACCTATCATGGAAAAATCGCAGGCTCCTTTGTAAGCGCGGACACTTATCTGGTCATTCCGGAAGAAGTATACCGCTCTGTAAATCCGAAAGGGACATCTTATGGATACCTGTGGGTGGATTGTGCTAAAAAAGATGTGGCATCTGTAGAGCAAAGCCTGAATGACCTGCTCTCCGATACTTCTCATATCAAGCTGAACACCTATCACGCAGAATTGCAAACCGCAGAATACGCAAGCCGTATGATGAAGCTTGGCTGCTATCTGTTCATGGCAATTGTCGGTCTCATTGGGTTTATGAATCTGGCAAACACCATGATCATCAATATCACCACGAAGAAGCAGGAATACGGTGTGCTGCAAGCGGTAGGCATGACCAATAAGCAGTTGAATCTGAGCTTACAAATACAGGGCTTGATTTTTACGGTTGGCACCATCTGCGTCGCACTTGCTGCCGGTCTGCCCCTTGGCTATGCACTGTTTTCCTATGCGAAGCATAATGGGATTTTTGGAATGAACGTTTATCACGTTCCTCTTATCCCGATTCTTGTTATGATTCTTCTGGTTGGTATTCTACAAATTGTGCTTTCCTGTGTTTTAAGCAGTAATCTGAAAAAGGAAACGCTGGTAGAAAGAATAAGGTATCAGGGATAGCAAGTATTGCTGGGATATCCTCAGTATCATAACAGGAATTAAAAGCACTTGGCTTCAAAAAGTTTTGTACTTTTGACAAAATGCAACCGATTTTTCATCAATTATAATAAATTTGATTAAGCAGCCTGTGTGTAATGAAGCATACAGGCTGCTTGCATTTTATAACTCTAATGAATTTTCTGCATCTACCCACATCTGTAAATTGCCCTCAAGATATAATCTCGCATATTCAAGTGGTTCATCGACTGCAAGTGAAGTCAATGCACAGTCTGATCCGGGTGAGGTTTTTAAATCCTTTTCGGCTTCCCAGCAGTCAATGCGAAGCATATAGCCAACATTTGTATAAATGTCAATGCTGTTTCGTTGTGGATTGTACTCTGCAAATATTGTTCTCATCGTATCCCATCTCCTTATCATTTAATCAATCATTAGTAGCAAAAATTAAGAAGCATTTCAATCAGTCCACCATGTCACTTTTATTTTATGTTTATACTGTTTTATATAATTTTTTGTGCCCTTGTATTTGCCCTTATCAGAGTTCGTAAACACTGGTGGGACGATATAACACAAGGGAAACAATAAGGGAAAGCTCACCTGCGACAAACCCAGTTTTTAAAACTAAGAAATCGATATTTGTCGACTTGTTAATTTCCAATTTTTAGTGATAGGGAGATACACAATGAATGGTTTGATTATAAAGGTACTCAGCATAAGTATTGCGGTAGTAACCGTAGTATACTTGATTATTTATAAAGGAAATACCATGATTACAAAGATATTTAGCGTGTGTATTATAGCAGCAATGGTAATATACTGGATTGTTTATGAAAGAAATACAAGAAAGCGAAAAAAACAGGAATTACAGCGTGATGACTATTTATTTGCGAAAGAAAACGATTTGCCGTTACAGATAAATTGGAATGAGATAAATGACTTTTTGTCAGATTCCGGATATGGTGTAAATATGCCAATGGAGAATTGGTTTATGATGGATTGGGCGAGACAGCCCTGTGTGGAGAATGGTATAAAAGAAGGAAAGTTTTCTATGAAAGGTTTTCGAGTGTTACAAGCTTTAAGTAACGATATGAAACACATTTTTTATGATGTGAGGTTTAATTATGACCGTGGTCCGGATATAGAAGATAAAAATAGGAAGTACGAAGCCGTAAAAAAGGTGTTGGATACAAAATACGCCGGTTTGTCAGAAGAAGTACGGAAGAATATATATGACCAATTTGTTAAGATATATGAAAGAAAAATCTAATTATAATACAAAGGAGGAAGCTTAAATGATAATTAGTATAGAGCCAATATCACAACCATGTTCAGGAGAGTATGAAGAAAAAATATATGATATTGAAAGTTGTTGGAATTCTCAAGAATGGACTTGGATAAAATTTGTGGAAGATACTTCAATTTGGTGCGGTGAATTTAGAGGTAAGTATATTGGTGCAACATTCTCTGCAAGGAAAGGGATAATTATTGTTGTTACTTCGGATTGTATTTTTATAATAGATATTGCGACGAAAGAAATAATTGATAGTGATAGAAATTTAGAAAATTGTGATGTTACATGTACACCACTCGGAGATATATTGCTTTCTAGTGGATATAGTCTTGAAATTCTTAGAAGTAGAACAATTTCAAGTGTTGAAACAATTGTATTACCTATCAATGCTGATTCGTTGCGATTCATTGAATATAAAGATAATATTTTAGAAATGAACTGTTATGAGTTTGGTAATTGGTCGAATAATGTTACGCTGTTTTTGGATTGTGAAACAATGATTGCAACTAAATAGTTAAGAGAATTGTTTGAATTATGATTTACACATTGGGTAATTGTGAACTATATGATATAATATACACAAAGTGTAAATGGAGATGATTGATTATGGAAAAATTTACAGATTGTCAGATTGAAATAAAAAAACTTCGCGAATCTACCGGCATGAATCGAAAGGAGTTCTGTGAGTGTTTTAATATTCCTTATCGTACAGTTACAGAGTGGGAAAGAGGAACTCGTAATGCGCCAGATTATGTTCTTAGGCTGTTGGCATATTATATTAAGATGGAAAATATGGTGAAAGATAAGAGTAACGAGAAAATATGAGAAATATGGAAATGAAAGAGGTGGAAGGCAATGCCAAATTCCAATATTTTGATGTACACAACAGAAGATGGACTGACAAAAATAGAAGCAACATTTGAAAATGATACCGTCTGGTTGTCAATTGATCAGATGGCAGAGTTGTTTCAACGCGATAGAAGTGTAATTGGAAAACATGTTAGAAATATATTCAAGGAAGGAGAGCTGAATAAAGAATCAGTTTGGGCAAAATTTGCCTACACTGCCGCTGATGGCAAAGAATACAATGTTGATTACTACAATCTTGATGTAATAATATCTGTAGGTTATCGTGTTAAATCTTTACGAGGAACACAGTTTAGAATCTGGGCAACATCTATTCTTAAGGAATATATAAGAAAGGGATTTGCTTTGGATGATGATCGACTTAAACGACTTGGTGGCGGTAATTATTTTGATGAACTTTTGTCTAGAATCAGAGATATTCGATCTTCTGAGAAAGTGTTTTGGAGAAAAGTACTTGAAATATATGCTACCAGCATTGATTATAATCCGAATGCTGAGGAATCTATTTTGTTCTTTAAGCAGGTTCAGAATAAAATGCACTGGGCAGCTCATAAGCATACCGCAGCAGAAATCGTATTTGCCAGAGCTGATTCTGAAAAAGAAAATATGGGGCTTACTTCTTGGGAAGGAAAACAAATAAAGAAATCTGATTCTGAGATTGCGAAAAACTATTTAAATGATCAGGAACTGGATGCTCTTAATAAGATTGTATCAGCATATCTTGATATTGCTGAGGTTCGCGCACTTAATCACGAACCAATGTATATGAAAGATTGGTTAGAGACAATAGATGATTATCTTAAGATGACTCGCAGAGAAATTCTTACTACCAAAGGGAGCATATCTCATAAGCAGGCAATTGAGAAGGCCCATGCAGAATATGATAAATATAAAAAGAAACAGGATGAATTGCTGTCAAATGTAGAAAAAGATTTTATTCATAGTATTGAAATGCTTGAGAAAATTGAGGATAGTAATATATAAACTGTCCGCCGGAATGGTGCAACTTTTTCAGATTTCTACCAAATGGTGCAAAAAATTATGATTACACAGGAGTGTGTTCGAATGTTAATACGAAGTAAAGTTTCAATGCATTGTGAGACGGTGGTATTGATGTCAAGAGTAAAATAGGGATAGCCGTCAAAAGGCTTGAGATATAAGGATTTAAGACCAAATGTAGTATTTTTGAGTGCTGCTTTTGGTCTTTCTTTTTTTATTGGTGGAAACCTGACGAAGGGCTGAAAATGGTAGGGTTGTTGCTACACTTTTGATATGGGGTGGGTTGTGAATGCAACATGACATAATCGAATTGACTAAAGGAACACAAATATTTATAATATAGACAAAATGAAAATGACATGAACGGAGGACAGGTTAATGGGGAAATTGGTAACACTTGAAGAGGCGTTAAAAAGAATTGGTGAGTTGGAAAAAGAGAATGCCAAACTTCGTGAGGAATTGGAGTATTACAGAAATCGTAAGTTAAGCGGTCGTCAGAAACATAACGCCAAGTGGATGGCAAT
>HF987767.1 GCA_000431135.1 Clostridium sp. CAG:590 | reverse complement strand
TGCCCTCACACATCTCACAATCCTGACGCTGTGCAAGGGAAAGAAGGAGAATGATATGAGGAATTTAACAACACTTTGTTATATAGAGAATGACAACCGGTATTTGATGTTACATAGAATCTCTAAGAAGCATGACGTGAATAAGGACAAATGGATCGGGGTAGGTGGGCACTTCGAAAAAGATGAGAGTCCGGAGGAATGCCTGCTTCGTGAAGTGAAGGAAGAGACGGGGTTGACACTGACAGATTACCGGTTTCGTGGTCTGGTGACATTTATTTCAGATCAATGGCAGACAGAGTATATGTGTCTATATACCGCAGATGGCTTTGAAGGAACGATGACCGAATGTGATGAAGGAACCCTTGAATGGGTGGACAAGGATCGGTTAGAACAGTTGACGTTGTGGGAAGGAGATAAGATCTTTCTCCGATTATTGGCGGATAATGCGCCTTTTTTTTCACTGAAACTGCGATATGAGGGGGATGTATTGAAAGAGGCAGTATTGGACGGAAAGAAACTTTAGCATACAACGTGTATTCTTTGCATAGTATGTAACAACAAGTGATTGGGGTTTCTACTTGAAAGAATATATCGAGGAACGTGCAGTAGAGATTGGCACGTATATTATTGATTCAAATGCAACAGTCAGACAAACTGCTAAGAAATTTGGAGTGAGCAAATCAACGGTACATAAGGATGTTTCGGAACGCCTCATCTGGATCAATCCGGCATTGGCTTCCGAGGTACGAAAAGTACTGGATGTAAACAAAGCGGAACGTCATATTCGGGGTGGTATGGCAACCAAAGAAAAATATGCACATCAGCATACGATGTAGAGATGTTATAGAACAAAGAAAAGGTAGCCAGGGCATTACGCCTTGACTACTTTTGTTTTTTTCTTGATTGTTGAGTTATACGCATGTGCCAAACGGTTCATGTTGCGGATAACATAGTAATCTGCTACGAAAGGACCGATCAATAAGAATGATCCAAATAATTTCCATGTTAATACAACACTTGGCCCCGGTTTGATGCGAAGCCCCAATTGTTCTCCGGTTGTCTGTAAGCGGTCTTCTAAGTAGAATAACCATACCCAACGGTAGATTCCGAATGTAATAAGAGAAAGAAACCATACGAGAATGTAATTCTTGACTTTTTTCTCTTCCCGGTTCATTTCGTTCAGATCAGCGGTAAACCGAAACCAGAAGTAGATATTATAGATTCCGAAAGTTGGAATCGTCAATAAAACCAGTTTCCATAGTCTGCGGTTCTCTGTTATCATGTGTTAATGCCCCCTTTTATTTAATAATTCCATCTTGAGATCATATAGCGGTTTGGAAAGATCCACATATACTTCCTGTGGATTCACCAGACGACGGGATTCGTCCCAGAGGAGATCTAACTCCTGTTGGCAATAGGTCCGAATATCCATTGTTTTTGGTGGTTCATATATACATTGTCCCTTTTTGAAGACAGGTAACAAAATTTCTTCCATATCGTAGGTGCCGCCTGCAATCGTTGAACGCTTCCAGGTGTCGATCGGGTGGAAGATTTCAAGATCTTTGGATGTATCATAGGTTTCATCTGCTAATGCGATCAGATCAGCTTTTAATTTTCCGGTTTCTTTGTCAATAATACGGAAAATAGTTTTATTGCCAGGATTCGTGATTTTGCCAGGGTTTTCAGAAATCTTGATTTTCGGAGTAAATGTATCACTACTTTCTTTCCGGATTGCTGCCATTTTGTATACGCCGCCAAAGGCAGGGCAATCGGCAGATGTGATAAGATTCGTTCCAACACCCCAGGAAGTAATAGCCGCTCCCTGTGTTTTTAAGCTGTCGATCAGGTATTCATCCAGATCGGAAGAAGCAGAAATGATGGCGTCCGGGAATCCGGCAGCATCTAACATCTTTCTTGCTTTTTTGGAAAGGTAGGCAAGGTCTCCGCTGTCTAAACGAATGCCATATTTCTTAGAATGAATTCCTGCCTGTTTCATTTCTTTAAATACGCGGATGGCATTTGGAACACCGGATTTCAACGTGTCATAGGTGTCTACCAATAAGATGCATGCATCCGGATACATGTCTGCATAAGTACGGAAAGCAGTATATTCATCCGGGAAACTCATGATCCAGCTATGTGCGTGTGTACCGAGAACCGGAACATCAAACAATTGACCACACAGTACGTTCGAAGTACCGATACAGCCACCAATCACGGCGGCTCTTGCACCATAAGTTCCGGCGTCAGGTCCCTGTGCACGACGTAGTCCAAATTCCATAATGCCATCGCCGCCAGCGGCATAGCATACTCGGGAAGCTTTGGTAGCGATTAAGCTTTGATGATTCAATATATTCAGAATTGCGGTTTCCACTAGCTGTGCCTGCATGATCGGAGCAATTACTTTGATCAGGGGTTCCTGGGGAAACACAATACTTCCTTCCGGAATGGCATAGATATCACCGGTAAAATGAAAACCGGCAAGATATTCGAGAAAGTCTTCTGAAAAAATACCAAGTCCACGTAGATAATCAATGTCATCATAAGTAAAGGACAGATTTTTCACATAGTCTATAATCTGTTGCAATCCTGCGGCAATCGCATATCCGCTTCCGGATGGATTCTTGCGGTAGAATGCATCGAAGATTACCGTGTCATTGCTTTGTTCGTTGAAATAGCCCTGCATCATGGTCAGCTCATATAAATCGGTTAAAAGAGTTAAATTCTGATTTGCCATAGAGGGTGCCTCCTTTTTTAAACAATTCCAATGGTTAGTGTATCACAATTGAAGAATTTAGTAAATGTTGTAAATCTTAAAACTTTCTAAATGCCATTTAAATTCGAATAAAACGTTGTCTTATACTTGACAAGAATGTGTGAAAATGCTATAAAAAACATAGTTGTGTAAAGACATCGAAGGAGACAGTACCTTCTCTTAGAAACCGTTGGAATGAATAGCATTTTGACAAGCGAGTCTGCGATGGTGCAAGGCAGATGGAAGTAAGGGAGAAAGGGAATATCACTCCGGAGTTGTGAACTGAACAGATATTCTAAGTAGGATTCAACGGTTGTTTCCCGTTACAGAAACCATGTATAATGAATGGAAGATCGTACAGAGTATTCACTGAAACAAGATATTTCATTCACGTATAATGTATTAGGTGGTATAGCGAATTGTAGCCCTTTTCGTCCTGATGCGGATGAGAAGGGCTTTTATTTTTTATTTGAAAGAGTCCGGAGCGGCTCATTGATCTGTTAGCAGACAGAAAAGAAAGGATGGAATGAGATGTACGAAAAAGTTTCTAACAACATGAATTTCGTAGAACGTGAACAGAAGACGTTAGACTTCTGGAACAAGAACAAGATTTTTGAAGAATCAATCGAAGAAAAGGAAGGGTGCCCGGTATATACATTTTATGATGGACCTCCTACTGCAAATGGTAAGCCACACATCGGTCATGTATTAACCCGTGTTATCAAGGATATGATTCCGAGATATCAGACCATGAAGGGACACAAGATCATTCGTAAGGCAGGATGGGATACACATGGACTTCCGGTTGAGTTAGAGGTTGAGAAGTTATTGGGTATTGATGGCAAGGAACAGATCGAGGAATATGGATTAGATCCATTTATTACAAAATGTAAGGAATCTGTATGGAAATACAAAGGAATGTGGGAGGAGTTCTCCGGCAAGGTTGGTTTCTGGGCAGATATGGATGATCCATATGTAACATATCACAATGATTTTATCGAGTCTGAGTGGTGGGCACTTAAGAAGATCTGGGACAAAGGTTTATTATATAAAGGATTCAAGATCGTTCCGTATTGTCCACGTTGCGGTACTCCGTTATCTTCTCACGAAGTAGCACAGGGATATAAGGCAGTAAAAGAACGTTCTGCGATTGTCCGTTTCAAGGTCGTTGGAGAGGATGCATATTTCCTTGCATGGACGACTACACCTTGGACGCTTCCATCAAACGTAGCACTTTGTGTGAATCCAAATGAGACGTATTGCAAGGTAAAGGCTGCAGATGGATATACCTATTATATGGCACAGGCACTGTTAGATACCGTGCTTGGTAAGCTGGCAGACAAAGAAAATGGTACTCCTGCTTATGAAGTATTAGAGACATATGTGGGTAGTGATCTTGAGAACAAAGAATACGAGCCGTTATACGCATGTGCAAAAGAAGTAGCAGATAAACAGCATAAGAAGGGATTCTTCATTACCTGTGATAATTATGTAACGATGACAGATGGTACCGGTATCGTTCATATTGCACCTGCATTTGGTGAGGATGATGCAAACGTGGGAAGAAATTATGATCTTCCATTTGTTCAATTCGTAGATGGTAAAGGTGACTTGACAGAGGAGACACCTTTTGCCGGCATGTTTGTAAAAGATGCAGATCCAAAGGTATTGGTAGATCTTGATAGCAAGGGATTATTGTTTGATGCACCGAAGTTTGAACATGATTATCCATTCTGCTGGAGATGTGATACACCACTGATCTACTATGCAAGAGATACCTGGTTCATTAAGATGACAGCAGTTCGTGACGACCTGGTTGCGAACAATAATAAAGTTAACTGGATTCCTGAGTCGATCGGTAAAGGACGTTTTGGTGATTGGCTTAAGAATGTACAGGATTGGGGACTTTCCCGTAACCGTTACTGGGGTACTCCGTTGAATATCTGGGAATGTGAATGTGGTAAGCGTCATGCAATTGGTTCTATCGCAGAACTGAAAGAAATGAGTGATAACTGCCCGGATGACATTGAATTACATCGCCCATATATTGATGCAGTAACGATCAAATGTCCGGATTGTGGAAAAGAGATGCATCGTGTACCGGAAGTAATTGACTGTTGGTTCGATTCCGGTTCTATGCCGTTTGCACAGTGGCATTATCCATTTGAGAATGAAGACATTTTCAAGGAGAACTTCCCGGCAGACTTCATTTCAGAGGCAGTTGACCAGACAAGAGGATGGTTCTATTCTCTGATGGCAATCTCAACATTGATCTTTAATGAAGCACCTTATAAGAATGTTATTGTATTAGGACATGTTCAGGACAAAGACGGACAGAAGATGAGTAAGTCTAAGGGTAATGCGGTTGATCCGATGGAGGCATTGAACAAGTATGGTGCAGATGCGATTCGTTGGTATTTCTATACAAACTCTGCTCCATGGCTGCCAAATCGTTTCCATGAAGATGCGGTATTGGAAGGTCAGCGTAAGTTCATGGGTACATTATGGAATACGTATGCATTCTATGTATTGTATGCGAACATTGATAACTTTGACCCGACACAATACAGTTTAGAGTATGACAAACTTGCCGTTATGGATAAATGGCTGTTGTCTAAGTTGAATACAGCAGTAAAGACAACCGATGAGAATCTGGGCAATTACAGAATTCCGGAAGCAGCAAGAGCATTATCTGAGTTTGTAGATGATATGAGTAACTGGTATGTACGTCGTTCCCGTGAGCGTTTCTGGGCAAAAGGAATGGAGCAGGATAAGATCAATGCATATATGACATTGTATACGGCACTTGTTACAATCTGTAAGGCGGCTGCACCAATGATTCCGTTTATGACAGAGGATATTTACCAGAATTTAGTAAGAAGTGTGGATAAGACTGCACCGGAAAGTATTCATCTTTGTGACTTCCCGGCAGTAGACGAGAAGATGATTGACACAGAATTGGAAAATGATATGGATGAGGTACTGAAGATTGTTGTACTCGGACGTGCCGCAAGAAATAGTGCCAACATCAAGAATCGTCAGCCGATCGGTAATATGTATGTGAAGGCAAACAAAGCACTTTCTGATTTCTATAAAGAAATCATCGAAGATGAGTTGAATGTGAAGGCAGTTACCTTTAAGGATGATGTATCGGAATTCAGTGATTATGTGTTCAAACCACAGTTAAAGACAGTTGGACCAAAGTATGGTAAGCATTTGAATGCAATCCGGGATTATCTGTCAAATGTAAATGGCAGAGAGGCCATGAACACATTAAAGACAGAGGGTGCATTGAAGTTTGAGGCAGATGGAACGGAAGTAAGTCTTGCAGAGGAAGATTTGTTGATCGAGACTGCAAAGTCAGACGATTATGTAACCGAGGCAGATGCGGTTGTGACCGTTGTCTTAGACATTCAGTTGACAGAGGAACTCTTAGAAGAGGGATTTGTGCGTGAGATCATTTCCAAGGTTCAGACCATGCGTAAAGAGGCAGGTTTCGAGGTAATGGATAAGATTACGATTTCTGTTGCAAATAATGACAAAGTTGCAGAGATCATGAAACGTAACGAAGAGACAATCTTCCATGATGTTCTTGCAACGGATGTTCAATACGGTGAAGTAAAGGGATACACTAAGAACTGGAACATTAATGGGGAAAAGGTTGATCTCGGTGTTGAGAAAAACTAAGCAATCCTGCATGATGTAAGCAGTTCGAGATGTGTCATTCACATTTTGTTAAGCTGTTGTTTTCGCATCTGTCGGGGTGTGATGCCGTATTTTTTCTTGAACATGCGGTTAAAGTTTGACAGATTAGAAAACCCACATTGTAAAGAGATGTCGAGAATGGAGTCCGTGGTATTACCCAGTAATGCACGGGCTTCCGTTATTCTGTAAGGATGTGTGCATGTTCACACCGCTTCATTACCGGAATCGCACGATTGGTTTTACCATACTGTTTAACGGTAAATTTCTATATGATAATCCGTATTTTTATGACATCCAGAGCCTGTTGAACCGTGTGCTTTGGGACATGTATCAGATACAGACAATAATATAACATTACAAGAGTACCTTAACATGGTAGATCAGGTTATGTACAAGAATAAGAGGAAAAAGAAAAATGAGTCAATGGTGGAAAGATAAAATAATATATCAAATATGGCCGAAAAGCTTTAATGATTCCAATGGAGATGGAATAGGAGATATTCAGGGGATTGTAGAGAGACTGGATTATTTAAAGGAATTAGGGGTAGACATTATCTGGCTGTCACCGGTGTATGCCTCTCCGTTTGTGGATCAGGGATATGATATATCCGATTATCAGAGTATTCATCCGGCATTTGGTACGATTCGGGATATGGACTATCTTTTGAGAGAGATGGAAAAGAGGAATATGTATCTGATCATGGATCTGGTAGTCAATCATTGCTCGGATGAACATATATGGTTTAAGAAAGCATGTAGGGATCCACTATCAATATATGGAAAATATTTCTATATAGTACCCAAAAAAGATGGAATACCGTCAAATGTCAGAGGGTATTTCGGGGGAAGCGTGTGGGATGAACTGCCGGGTAACCCGGATTATCTGTATTATCATTCCTTTCATAAAAGACAGCCGGATCTGAATTGGGAGAATCCGTTCCTCCGTAAGGAAGTTTATTATATGATTGACTGGTGGCTCAAACGCGGTGTGGCAGGTTTCCGGATAGATGCCATTATGAATATTAAAAAGGATCTGCCGTTTCATAACTATGAGGCAGACCGGGAAGATGGTATGGCCTCCATATTAAATGTGGTACAGGCATCAGAAGGAATTGGTGATTTTCTAAGAGAGATGAAGAAAGAAACCTTTGAGAAATATGATGCATTTACAGTAGGCGAGGTCTTTCATGAAAAGGAAAGTGAATTAGAAGATTTTGTCGGAACAGATGGATATTTTTCTACTATGTTTGACTTTGGTCCTGAACTGATCGGAAAAGCAGATGTGTGTTATGAGTATGCAGAGGTTACTCCGAAAGACTATAAGGAGACTATATTTGCATCACAAAAAAGAATGGAATCCATCGGGCTGTTAACCAATATTATTGAAAACCATGATGAGATGCGGGGCGTCTCCCGATATATTCCGGAAGGAGATCTGTGTGATGCCAGCAAAAAGGCGTTAGCTGCAGTATATTTTTTCCTGAAAGGAATTCCGGTCATATATCAGGGACAGGAAATAGGTATGGAGAATTGTCCGTTTCAGGATCTGTCGGAGATAGAGGATGTATCAACGATCAATGATTACAAGGTAGCATTGGAGGCCGGTCTGTCAGAAGAGGAGGCGTTCCGCTGTGCGGCACGGTATAGCAGGGATAATGCGAGAACTCCGATGCAATGGTCGGATGACATCAATGCAGGTTTTACAAATGGTTCCCCGTGGTTTGGAATCAACCCGAATTATAAGCGGATCAATGCCAGAGAGCAGTTGGCGGATGAGCATTCCGTATTACAGTTTTATCAGAAGATGATCCGGCTGCGTAAGGATCCGGATTACGAGGATATATTTGTGGAAGGAAAGTTTGAGCCGCTTTATGAAAATGTAGATAATGTGATCGCATACTATCGTATAGGGGAGGGAAGAAGGGCTTTGCTCCTGTCCAATTATCAGAGACAGGATAGGGAGTTGGTGCTGCCGGTGAAACCGGAAAGTATATTACTCAATAATATGGATCATATTACTTTGGATGGAAACAGAATTTGCCTGGAGGGATATCAGACAGTGATTCTGTTAGAAACCAATTAAAAGCAGGTGGTCTGCCGTAT
>HF987766.1 GCA_000431135.1 Clostridium sp. CAG:590 | reverse complement strand
TGATACTGTTGCATCTATACAACTAATACAACACCTTAAATATTTCGCACGTCCCTCACTCACGCTGTGCAAGGGTAATCGGATTAAAAGCGATCCATTCCGAGGTTTCCGTTTAGGCGTTTCAAGTATTCTTCCGGATTCTTTTTTAATTGTGCCATCATGACAAGTGAATCCAGCACCATTGCAACTTTATTGCAATCTGCTCCATTTTTTCCATAATCCTGCATCAGATTATAATGTTCCACCTGCCATACATATAGATCTGTCAATGAATATCCTTCGCATTTCATTTCATCCAGTAACGTCTGATGATCCGCATAATATGCAAACTCTTTCATCAGTTCCCCGTCTATGGCAAGCTCCTTCCACAGCATCTCCATATACGCCTGATCTCTATCCGCATATGCACATAATTCTTTCAGATATTCATATCCTTTTACGCGTCTTGCATCATATATAATTGTACTCAACGCACCTCATCTCCTTCTATTTTTCGCCGGCAAGATATGGCAATGGATCTACCGCCTCTCCATTGATTCGAATTTCAAAATGAAGGTGTGGTCCCGTGCTTCGTCCGGTATTACCGGAAAGTGCAACCTGCTGTCCCTGATCTACATATTGCCCAACGCTTACAGTGACTTCGCTTAAATGACCGTATCGGGTAGTCACACCATCGCCATGGTCAATGATCACGCAGTTACCATAACCGCCTACCCAGCCTGCTGTTATTACCTGTCCTGCCCGTGATGCACGCACAGTTGTTCCGATCGGAACTCCGACGTCTGCTCCTGCATGGAGTCGACCCCAGCGGTATCCAAAATTAGAAGTCAGATTCCAGTTGGTAACCGGATACATATATGTCGGCTTTGATTTGGTTCCTCGTTTTACCACTTCTGCAACGGCTGCCACTTCAACGGTTTCTTTTAAGTTCTCACGTTCCGATTCCACATCATCTTTGTATGTAACAAGATCTGTTACGACATGGCTGCCCGGTGTTCCTTCCTGAACAACTTCCGTCTCGCCAATGAACATACTGTCGTCATCCTGATATACAACATCTTCATTATAACTTTCCTTGTATGTCTCCTGTTTCTCCACAAGAATCTGCAATGCCGCTTTTGGCACTGTAATATTCAGACGATCATCATAATAAATGTCATCATCTGATTCAATCTGCGGATTCAGTTCCTTAATCTCATCCACAGATATATTATTCTTCTCTGCAATAATGGATAATGCGTCACCCGGTTCCACAACATAAATGCCTGCCTCCGCATTTTTGGTTGTCATTTCTGTATAGGCAGTACCCTTATCCTTGATCTGGGATGCATTAACATAGGTTTCCATCACCTGAATAGTATCTGCAAATCCTACATATTTGACACCATCATCCACGCCCTGCTCTGCTACTGCCGAATCCTGCGTTGTTGCTTCTTCCGTGTCTGCCGGTGTTTCTGTACTCTCCGAAGAATTCTCTGTATCCTCTCCCGCTGCTTCTGTGGAGGTCTCCTCAGAATCTCCACCCTGCGTTTCCTCTGATGCAGATTCTCCTTCCTGTGTTGCCGCCTCGGTTGTGGACTCCTCACCGGTCAGGTAGCGCTGTGTCTTCTCCGGAATTGGTACAATCCCATCTACTCCCGTTACATCATCCTCACCAAGCGGAACCTCTGTGGTTGCCTCACTTGTATTTTCTGTATCTGTGTTTTCGGCAGAACCTTCTTCTGTTACAGCCTCCGTCTCAGAAGAATTCTCATCCGGAGTTGCTGTCGTTGCTTCCGTCGTTACTTCTTCCGAAGCTTCTTTTCCCGTGTTCTTATCTTCCACCTCTACCTCATACATCGTAACATTACGGCTTGCCGGAGGCTTCAGACCAACCTGAAACTGATCGTTGGAATCATAGGTATTCTGTGCCTGTTCGAGTATCGAGATCACATCTGCCATATGTTCCACCGTCACCGTATGATCATCCACCCGCATTGTATAAGCAAGTTTCTTATCTGCATCTGCGTAATTGTCAAAACTTTTCAGAATAGCATCCTCTAACTTTTGCGATTTGAGAACTCTTTTTCCCTCAATCGCCTTTGCATCTTTTTCTTTATCCGCTTCTGCATAGGTCACATCTATATTAAGTGCCCTGATTCCCTTTGCATTATATGCCAGTCTTGCCTGCTTATAAGCATTTTGCGCAGCTTCCTCACTTGGTGCAAGTGCTACGACATCCCCATTGATCATAACCTTGATCTTCGGACCAAAGGAAATACTGCTGATTGCAGACACAAGTGGATTCTCCGTCAAAAATGCCTTTTCTTTATCTGTTAATATCTTTCCCGCTGTAGGCGCAAGCAAAATGCCGACTACCGTACCAAACATTGCCGCTTTAAACCAGCCAACCTGCATCCGGGTTTTAAAATTAAACTTTTTCACATGCATCCTCTTTTCACTCTACACATACTCATTATTTTGCTTTACGAACAGAATATCCAAATGATCCCAGATGTTCTCCCAACGCATAATACTGACCATGTAAATATGCCAGTAAGTCTGCATCATTCATATGAAAAGCTCCCTTTTCGTCCATATATTCATCCGATACCTGTACATTTACAACCTCGGCAATAAACATATCATGACTTCCAAGTTCTAAAACCTGTTTTACTTTGCATTCAATATTGACCGGGCTTTCCATAATGATCGGGGCATTAATCTTCTCCGCCTCTCCCTTTGTCAAGTGCATTGCTGCAAATTTGTCTTCATCTTTTCCGCTTCGCACACCACAATAATCAGTTGCCTGTACCAGATCCCTGGTTGTCAGATTGATTACAAACACGCCGCTTTCCTTGATCATCGGATAGGAATGTCTTTCCTTTCGAACCGAAATCGACACCATCGCAGGATCGGAACAGATCGTTCCTGCCCAGGCTATTGTCAATACATTGTCATTTCCTTCTTTATCTCTGCAGCTTACCAGCACAGCCGGTACCGGATATAACATATTGCCCGGTTTCCATGATTGTTTTCCCATTGTCTTAACTCCTTTTACAAAAATAGGCAGGAACCTTCGCTTTTTCCTGCCTTACGGACAAGCGTCCTGTCTTTTGTATTATAGCGACAATCTAATTTTTTCGCAACTTTTAAATAGTATATGTTGTGTATAAAAAAAAGACGCTTGCATATTCTATTTACATGTAGTATTATGTCCATACAGCATAACATAGTATTCAATACTACATTACAAAGTATTCAACAACAGAAAGGGTGTGTTATCATGACTACCATTACTTTAAAATCAAAACAAAATATTCATTCCTATGCATCGGAAGCTTCTCTTCCGGTCACCATACAAAAAAGAACTTTTCGGGTAAAAGATCCGGGAAGTGCACTAACGCATTTTATTGCCATGATTGCTGCCATCATCGGCACAGCTCCTCTTTTAAGCAAGGCTGCTTCCGGAAGCAATCATGCATATTTGAGTGCTTTTACAATATTTATACTCAGCATGATCTGTTTGTATGCAGCCAGTACAACGTATCACACGTTTGACATTTCCGAATCTGTGAATAAGGTATTACGAAAGATTGACCATGCCATGATATTTGTATTGATTGCCGGTTCCTATACCCCGGTCTGTCTGATTGTTCTTCCGAAATCAATCGGTCTGCCGCTTTTAACTACTGTCTGGGCAGTTGCAATTGTCGGAACGATATTCAAGATCTGTTGGATCACCTGCCCACACTGGCTGTCTTCGGTTCTGTATATCAGTATGGGCTGGCTCGTTGTCTTTGCATTTTCTCCGATCATGAAGAATCTGAGTCACGCAGCCTTTCTATGGCTTCTGATCGGCGGTATCATTTATACGGTGGGTGGCATCATCTATGCCCTAAAACTCCCGCTTTTTAAAAAATGCAACTGGCGGTATTTTGGAAATCATGAACTGTTTCACTGCTTTGTAATGGCCGGAAGTCTTTGTCATTACATTCTTGTTTACAAATACCTTGCATGATCACACCCCTGACCGCAAGATCTATGTTGTAGATTCTCTTGCTGCTTCTTCCGGATACGGACTTCTGATGGATACTCTTGCTGACATACGCGAGGCAAATAGAATGAATACAAAAGGGCTGTCGCACTAAGAAATAGTGCGCAGCCTGATCTTACCGTACATAACTGATAAAGACATTGCCACTGTCCTTTACCTTACTTTCAAATTCTTCTCTGGATTCTACAATGTCCTCTGTCTCAAGAGGATTGATATAACGGATCTTCTGTCCGTTGTAACTGGTGACTAACACATATGTGCCATCTGCAAATCTCGTGATAACCGGTGCATCCTTACACAGATAATATAATCCATTTTCAAAATCACATCCGGTAATATCCGTTCCCTGTCGTCCGGTATATTTGAGGATTACATCCTCGATCGGCATTTCGTCTGCTATATCTTCTTGCATAGCGGACAGATCCGGATTCTTTTCTTCATACACACCCATCATATAAATACATGCAGACAATGTATCTTTTGTATCTGCAACCGTATAGATCTTAATCTTATCTGCAACCGTATGGTAATCCTTTACTGCAATCTTACGCCATACGATCACTCCATTCTCATCCAAAACTACCCCGGCATTCTCGTAGGCAACCCGTACTGCCTCATTCAGGTTCAGATAATCGGTCATATACTGTCCCTGACCATAACAGTAAAACTTCTTGTTAATATGATCAAATGCAATCTTAACCGTTGTATCTGTATCATTTACAATCTGTTTGGTGATCATCAATTCCGGTCTGGCTGTAACATATACATAATCCGGAAATGTCATATAAAGCTGATTATACGCATTATCCGTATATTTGTATGCCATTTTGATATCGTCTTTGTTTTCATTTTCTTTGTAGGTAATAAAATCCTGTGTTGTTGGTTCAAATGTTCCGTTAATCTTACGAACCCTGTCTAAATATACAACCCCGTCTTTGGCAGTTGCCTGCATAACATACACGCCGGTCGTACCATATGTCTTCACTACATCCTTTTTCTGATTGATGATATCAATCGTAGAGATCGGGCAGGTAACCGTCTTGTCCAATGCGATCTCGATATCTCCCTCCCGGATCCTGCCAAGTACAAGATCTTCTTCCACAAATCCGATCGTCTCTAACCGCTCACCATTTGCGGCATCTAATGACCAGCTTTTTTTGCTGTCTAAGTCCAATACCGTAACGGAAGTCGTATTCTCCGGCAGCATTTCATTGGGATATCCGATCAGATGATTGTCCTCCGATACCGCTAAATGTTCGTTTAACACATCCTCAATGAAAATCTCCGATTTCTTTGTCTGGGTATCCACCTTCACTACGGCATCATTGTCAAAATAATAGAACTCTCCATCCTTATTCAGATACAGCAATGTCTCCATATCTTCTTTTAATATGCTGTACGGCTTATTGTTCTCGATAAACAACACTTCCTGCATCCGGTCTTTGTCTGCCTCAAACTGATACACTGCAATACCAACTTTCCCCTCATGTACGCCCCGGTTCATATACCCGTAAACCGCAAATGTGATATTGCCATCCTTATCCATCTTCAATATCTTGATATTGTTCTCATCATAGGTTACCCTGGCATCCGTGTAGTTGTCATTCTGACAGAATCCATATACATTTGTGATCGTTCCGCTATTGTAATCGTAGTACCACAACTGTCTTGCCTGTGTAAATGCAACCTTTGTCTTCTTATCATTGGTCACATATTGGAATGCATCATCATTGGTGACACCGATCTTAAAATTATTCGCTGTAATATTCACATTGTCAGGGGTAAATAATGCATCCTGTGTTCGTTTATAATCCAAAAGGTACACATTGCTTTCATCTACATATCGCACCCGGTAGTCTTCCGTAACATAAAAGTTTTCTACGATCTTATTCTCCGTTGCAGAGATCATGTATTTTAATTGAATGATCGCATAGCTGTCATCAATCTCTTTGATGCTGGCAATCGGTTTTGTCAGCTGTGTCGGATTCAGATCTGCAAATGTGATCGTATCAAAACTGGAGTGAATATCCACCTCTGACAAATACTCGTTATTACCATCTTCATTGGGCTCAATACTTTTTGAGATCGTCTTTTCCGCTTCTGCCTTATCAAAGATTGCCGCATTAAACTTTCCGACAAACTCTAATAATTTGTCTGTATGGAAATCATTTTCTACTACGACTCTTGTATAATATCTGGCTCCCACATCCTCGCCATTCATTGCTTTCAATACCAGCACATATTCCTGGAGTTCTTCTAATTTGGTTCGAAATGTAATGCTGACTTTGTCATAACCATCCGCCTGCGTCAGTTCCGTAACATCCCCATTCTCGATCAGATCTCCCTGATACTGACTCCGCAGCTCATATTGATAAGCATTATACTCCCGGGATTCCTGGTCAGACCACAATTCAATTGTCTGTCCATAATCCATTGGAGTGATCGTATCACGAAAATACGTCGTATCCACCTTACCGGTATATCCATGAAGCGTATTAATGAACTGATCATGGTATCGTACATATACGATTGGCAGTTCCGCCTGCTCCATCTCCACCGAAACATCCTGCACTCCTGCATTGTCAATCCGGTTTACAACAAATATACTTCCTATAAATATCGCAAACAATATCAGTATTTTCGCAACTAATCTTCCGTCCATAACAATCTCCTATATTCTATCAGGTATTATTCCCTGTTATTTTCCTATCGAATTCCGCAATTTACAAACTTTCTGCAAAACTTATCATGGCGTCTTCTTCTGACATACATCTCCTGACATACCATGATCTGCAACATATTCTTCCACTGGTCTTCCATATCTTTCTCTGCTTTCATGGCAAGCATATTCCATACCTCGTTTGCCATACGATAAATGGTCACTGCATCCGGATACTGTGCATACATCGGACTTCCTTCATACTCATACCGGTCTAAATATTCTTCTAAAACAGAAGCAGTCAGCCGCATTTCCTTTGGGTATAACCGCTTAAAATACTCCAGATCTTTCTGACACAATTCCTCATCTTCCAAAAAATCCGGCTCGCTCGGAAACATTGCATCTAAATTATAATGAAACCCCTGCATATCCATATTTGCTCTCCTTTTATGTCTTCCATACTCTTAAAATATGCGAATTCCATAAAAATGTGCGGGTATTCCACTATACAACACCTGCCGTTCCCTGCAATAATAACGGGGCACGCAGTACACATCATCCCCTGCAAACACCGAATGGTTTGCGAAAGGATATCCTGTGCTGCGTGCCGGATTCATAGAATACCAAAGGGCATCCACCGTTACTTTTATTCGTCTCCGAAAGAGATTCCCAATGCTCTTGCATTTAGTACAATGCTGTCCTCAGGAGAAACATATTTCAATTTTCCTGCACTTTCAGCCAATGCAATATCGGTTACATCATTATCCTTTAATACAACAAGACGGCCGTATTTTTCTTCTTTGATCAACTGTGCTGCATATGCACCAAATCTGGAAGAAAGTACACGGTCAAATGCATCCGGACTACCACCACGCTGTGTATGTCCCGGTACTGCAACTCTCACTTCACAACCGCAATAATCCTTGATCTGATCTGCAATCTCATATGCAACAGAAGGATATGAACGCTGTGCGATCTTCTCTTTTCTCTTCTTCTTTGGCAGTGCTGCATCCTCTTTGGAAATTGCACCTTCTGCAACCGCAATAATAGAGAATCCTTTTCCTGCTTTACTTCTCTTATCCAGTGCCTTACATACACTCTTAATATCATATGGAATCTCCGGAAGCAAAATGATATCGGCTCCGCCGGCAATTCCTGCATGTAATGTAATGTGACCTACTTTGTGTCCCATAATCTCTACCACAAATACACGGTTATGGGATGCGGCTGTTGTATGGATACAATCAATTGCCTGTGTTGCAATATCCACTGCGGACTGGAAACCAAATGTCATATCGGTTCCCCACAGATCGTTGTCTATCGTCTTTGGAAGTCCGATTACATTTAATCCCTCTTCACTTAACAGGTTCGCGGTCTTTTGTGAACCGTTACCACCTAATACAACCAGACATTCTAATTTCAGTTTCTTGTAGGTCTCCTTCATTGCCTTTACTTTGTTGATACCATCCTCTGTCGGTTGGTCCATCAATTTGAATGGCTGTCTGGAACTTCCAAGGATCGTACCACCTTTTGTTAAAATACCGGAAAAATCTTCTGCCTTTAACAACTTATAGTTGTTGCGGATCAATCCCTTGTAACCCTCTAAAAATCCATACACTTCAATGTCATCCTTGTACATATTACAAAGACCTTTTACAACACCCCTCATTGTAGCATTGAGTGCCTGACAGTCGCCACCACTTGTCAACATTCCAATTCTTTTCATCTGATTACCTTCCTTTCTCTTGCGTCAAATTCTCATTTGCTGCTATATCATTTATAAATTTACTCTTCCTTCTAAAGCACGAAGAAGGGTAACTTCATCAATGCATTCCAGATCTCCTCCAACCGGGATTCCCGAGGCGATCCTCGTTACTTTGATACCGGTCGGTTTGACTAATTTGCTGATATACATTGCGGTAATCTCGCCCTCCACACCGGAGTTTGTTGCAATGATCAGCTCTTTTACGTCCCCGCGCAGCCGGACGATCAGCTCTTTCAATTTGATATCTTCCTGTCCGATTCCAAGTTTCGGTGAGATTGCACCATGCAATACATGGTACACTCCGTTGTATTTTCCTGTTCTCTCATATGCTGCAAGATCTCTCGGAGTCTCCACGACCATGATCGTAGATTTGTCCCGGTTCTGCGATGCACAGATTGGACAGATCTCTTTGTCCGTCAATGTATAACATTCTTTGCAATATCTGACATTCTCCCTTGCATTTACCATTGTATCAGCAAGAGATTTTACCTGATCTGCCGGCATATTGATAATATGATACGCTAACCGTTGTGCCGATTTGTTACCAATTCCCGGTAACCTTCCAAGTTCTTCTACCAGGTGATTCACCTGTTCACTATATAAATCCATTAGAACGGAAAGCCTCCCAATCCACCCATGCCGCCGGTAATCTTAGACATCTGGGAATTCTGGTCTTCTTCCTGCATGCGGAGTGCCTCATTGGTCGCTGCCATGATCAGATCTTCTAACATTTCAATATCGTCCGGATCTACCACTTCCGGGTCTAAATGAACTTCTGTAATCTCTTTCTTTCCGGACATTACAACCTTCACAACTCCACCACCTGCGGTTGCTTCGTAGGTTTTCTCCTCCAATGCCTTTGCCTGCTCCTCCATCTGTTTCTGCATACGCTGTGCCTGCTTCATCAGATTGTTCATGTTACCAGGCATACCTCCTGGAAATCCACCTCTTTTTGCCATAATTCTATCCTCCTAAAATTAATATCTTCTATTTATCTATTCTTCTGTGATAATATCAAAATGTACCTTTGACAGATTCACACTTGTAACATCTTTTTCTGCTAAAGATTCCTTGGACTGGCAGGAGATCTCTACCTGCTTTCCGGTCAGTTCTGCCACCAGATCCTGCAATGCCTTCATGTGATCCTCTTTGGAAAACTGTTGAAATCCCATCTTTCCCTCTTGTGAATTATCAAATGACAGCAATACAGACTTGCGATCCGGACCAATGTTAATGCTTGCCGCATCTAACAGTTTCATTGTTCCCTGCCCGATCCGGTCCCGTAATTCAGAAGTCTTTCTTATCTTCTGGATATTCTCTATTATAAGTTTCATGTCTTCATATTCTGCCGGTGTCAGTTCTTTTTTCAGGACTTTCTCCCGGTCAAGATCCGGTTCTGCAACCTGCTCTTTTGCCGGACCGTCCGGTTGTTGTACCGGTGCAAATTGTCCTTCCGCCAACGCAATCGATGTTTTCTCCACCTTACGTTCCAGCACTCTCAGACGATCCAATATAGAATCCGTATCTACTTCCATCTGCGGTGTTGTCAGTTTAATGATCGCAAGTTCCAATGAAACTCTCTTCTGTGTCGCATACCGGATCCGGTTCGACAATTCCGAAAATACCCGGATATACCGCATCAGTGTGTTCAGTTCCAATTCCTGTGCTGTCTGTTTCATAATTGCCAGATTCTCTGCGGAAATATCCAGCTGGTCATTTACTTCGTCCGACACCTTCACCATCATCAGATTCCGCATATACCATGTAAAGTCTGTAACAAACTGTGAAAGTTCTCTTCCCTGCCAGATGATCTCCTCGATAATCGCAAGTGCCTCCATCGTTTGCCCCTTGGCAATCTCCACGATCAACCGGTTAAACACATCAATGTCCACCGCTCCGAGCACTTCTAATACCTTGTCATAGGTCAGTTTCTGTCCTAAATAAAAAGCAATACACTGATCTAACAGACTCAAAGCATCTCGCATGGATCCATCCGCAGCCTTTGCCACATACCTGACTGCCTTTTCATCTGCTTCAATCCCTTCTCTTCCAAGCAGTTCCATCAACCGCTCATAAATGGTCTCCAAACTGATCCGCCTGAAATCATACCGCTGGCAGCGGGACAGGATTGTAATCGGAATCTTATGTGCCTCCGTCGTTGCTAATATAAATATAACATAAGACGGCGGTTCTTCTAACGTCTTCAACAATGCATTAAATGCTCCAATGGAGAGCATATGCACTTCATCAATAATATATACTTTGTATTTTCCTTCTGCGGGAGAATATTGCACTTCTTCCCGGATATCTCTTATGTTATCCACGCCATTATTCGATGCAGCGTCAATCTCAATTACGTTCAATGAACTGCCTGCCTGAATTGCTTTACAGGTCGCACATTCATTACATGGGCTGCCATCTTCTAACGGATGTTCACAATTCACTGCCTTTGCAAACAGCTTGGCGACCGTTGTCTTTCCCGTTCCACGGGTTCCGCAGAACAGATACGCATGCCCGACACGGTCATGTGTAATCTGATTCTTCAAGGTTGTAACAACATGCTCCTGTCCTTTTACTTCCTCGAATTCATCCGGCCTCCACTTTCGATATAGTGCCATATATGACATAATTACATAGCTCCTCCCTAGTCAAACCGAAATACGGTATCCAGCATCCGCAAAGTCTTAAAATTACCCTTTGCAGAAATCTCTCCCGCCATAAATCCCTTCTGGAAGGATGTTTTGTTCTCTATAATATTCTGCAGAACCTTCGTTGACGTACGCAGGACAACATCTGCTTCATCTGTCGCCGCATAAAATGTCTTCACATGATCCGGTGTTGCTTCCACATGAAGGATCTGATCCGTATCCGTAATAATGATCGCATAAGATGCTGTAAAATCATCCTGTGCATGATAATGGCGGATCAATGCTCCCGCAAAAGAATCCCCTTCTGTGTCAATATTCTTATCCGGTGCATATACCGGCTCTTTGGCAGATTCTTCCGGTACGGTCTCCGGTTCCTCTTCCGTTTTTTCTTCTTCGTCTTCCCGCAGCATTTTCTTAAACATTGCCGATAACTCTTCAATATCTTCCTTCTGCTGCTTCACATATGTCTCATCACTGACAAACTTAGAAAGCTGCTCACTCTCCTGCGGTGTCAGTTCAATTGTCCGTGTCTTCAGCAAATTGGCACGAACCGCCAAATTACTTGTTGGCAGACTCTTGGTTTTCTGATGGATTGCACGATACAATGCTTCCGAACGCTTTTCAATGATCTGCGTATATCCTTCATTGCTCTCAAACTCATCTAAGTTGTCTATATAGGCAACTAATCCATTCACCGGAATTCCGCCTAATGTCTCCCATGCGCGTACCAAACTAAGCTCTGCATCTCTTTCGCCATAAGTGGTCGCCATAACAACCGGCAGCATATAAAGATCCTGCATGACCTGCTTGTCTGCATACAACCAGCACATATCTAAGAACTGCTGCATATATCCACCGATGCCAAACCACTCTACCGATGCTGCTAAGATCACACCATCCGCCTCTTTTAATGTTGCCGGCAGTGTAGCAATCGCATTCTTATTTTCAAAGATATTGTATCGATTTACTTCCACACGAAGTTCTTTTAAAACTTCGGTCATCTTATTCAGTACATAAATAGTCGGATCTTCCACCAGACCCCGTCCACCATAGTATATATTAATCTTCGTCGGATTCACCTCCACCTGTCGCCTGTATCCCCGGCATATGTTATAATGCACAGATTCACAGAACAAAATACCATCTTCAGTATAGCGGAAAATGAGTATTTTTACAATGGTTTCCGCAATAAAAAAGCCCAAATACATGTGTATCGGACTTTTTTTATCTGTCACGTTGAATAACATCCTGATCTATGTTATTTTTATATCATGATTTACATTTTTTAACGGGGAGATTTACGATCATGAAAAAATTTCTTACAACCATTACCATCCTTTTACTGAGTGGTCTTCTTTGTTTTCCAACCCATGCAAAACAGAGCACAGCAACGGACAAAAAAGCATCAAAAGAAACCACAATCACAATCAGTGCAGCAGGTGACTGCACATTAGGAATCGATTCAAGAATCCACCATACCTTTGACAGTTATTACACAAAAAACGGAAATGCCTATTTTTTAAAAAAAGTAAAACCTGTCTTTTCCAAGGATGACATCACGATCGTCAACTTTGAAGGAACCCTTACTACATCCACCAATCGTGCAAATAAGGCATTTACATTTAAAGGTCCGAAAAAATATGTCGGAATTCTGAAAAAAGGTTCTGTCGAAGTTGTTACCCTTGCAAATAATCATTCAATGGATTTTGGCAGGAAGGGACTTGCAGACACGCAAAAGACCTTGAAGAAAAACAAGATTGCTTATTGCTATAACAGTACCATTGCTTATAAAAAAGTAAAAGGTATCAAGATTGCATTCATAGGCTTCAGTCAGTTAGAGGGTACCACCGCTTCGCAAGTAACAAAAGCAATCAAAAAAGCGAAAAAGAAACGTGCCAAAATTATCATTACCAGCTTTCACTGGGGCATTGAACGGGAATACTACCCAAACTCAAAGCAAAAATCATTGGCACATAGTGCGATCAATGCCGGTGCCTCATTAGTTCTTGGTCACCATCCGCATGTACTGCAGGGCATTGAACGATATAAAGGCCGATACATTGTCTACAGTCTCGGTAATTTCTGTTTTGGAGGAAACACGAATCCGAAAGACAAAGACACCATGATCTTCCAACAGACCTTTCACATCAAAGACGGCAAAGTCCTTTCCAAAAAAGATGCCAGAGTCATTGCCTGTTCCTTATCCGGTTCTTCTGCCTGTAATGATTACCAGCCAAGGATCTTAAAGGACTCTTCAAAAAAGCGTGTTATCAAAAAACTAAACACTTTAAGCAAAGGACTTCACGTCAGAATTAATTCAAAAGGGAAGTTACAATAACAAATTCACAATTTGCGAAGGCGACCATGTCGCCTTCTTCTATTTTATAGTCTCTTCCCGGTTCTATCATTTCTCCATTTAAAAAAGTTCCATTCGTTGAATTAAGATCCAACAGATAGATTCCATCTGCCTTTTCCATAATCTTTGCATGCAATCTGCTGACGCCTCGTTCTTTTAACAGATAGGTGCAGCCTTCTGCCATACTTCCGATCACAACATTTTCTTTTTGCAAATGGATATCCGGATATTTTCCATCCTTCATTGATTTTAACATCCATTCTTTCGGTTGATGTTCTTCCACAATATCATGCGCTTCCTTTTCCACTAATAAGGAAGTCTCCCCAATCTCTTCTCCCGTCTTATTATATTTTCCTGCTTCCTCTGTTGCTTCTGATACATGTCCGGATTCCTGTGCCATTCTCTCCAAATAATCTTTCATAATGTCATCCGGTGATTCCTCTTCTTTTTGCATGCAACAGATCGTGACAATGATCAGCAATATCATACCGACAAACAAATATCTCATATAATATAGCGACAATTGTCCGGTAATCAATCCGGCAAACAATACAATATCCGCCAATGCTAACAGGCTCATAATGATCCGGCCAATCCACTGTTTTATACCGGTCTTTTCTTTATTTGTTACTTCTTTCCCTCTTTCCTGTTGTATTTTCTCTCCTGCCGGATTTTCCTTTTCCGTGTGTTCTCTTTCTTCCGTTTCCAGCCTGCGTTCAATAAAATCCGGTATCCCCGGTTCCGGTTTCTGCCGATAATGTTCCAGTCTTTCTACATTTAATGTATCTTCGGTTACAATATCGTAAAACCGCATAAGCAATAACACAATCGCATCCTGTTTTTTATCAATCTTTTGTAATATCTGCGTCAGTACCGTTCGAATATCTCCACGATCGCTGCCGGAATTTGGGTAATAACAAAATTGTAACCGGCCTGTCTCCACATCAATAAATATGTTAGAACAGTCCCATAGAATACCATCCGGGTTCAACAGATATTCGTCCGGTATTCTCATTCCTTCTGCCATTGATGCGATCATATTCTCAACTCTTTCATAGCTAAATACAAGATGATCCATTACCGAAGCAAGCGACGTATGATACTGCAGCCTGTAATATAACGTAACCTTTCCGTTTAATTGCCTGACCTCATATGTCAGAAAATGTGGGACTTCATGAAATTGAAACAAATTACTCTCATACCCCGGCTTCCACGCTCCATCCCATGGTAAAATCATATAATTTGTATAACCTTCCTTAATGAACTGTGTCTGCAATGATCTGCCACCTCCTAAGATTACGAACCGGGTCACTGATATCTTTTTTCATTGTTATTTCCGTAACCGCCCATTTATTTTCTTTACGAAAAGTCCCTTCCCGGTTTGCTCCCCTTTTATTGATATATATGGATTCCCCGGAAACCACGGCTTCTTCCTGCTGCCCATAGATTGCTTCCGATAACCGGTCCATTCCCTTTCCTGCCTCCATATAATATAAAAATGCCATAATGTATAAATAGATACAGATTAAGAAAATGGGCATCAATACGGTAAACTCCACAATAATACTTCCCACATTTCTTCTTCCCATAACTGCTTTTTTCTGATGCATTTTCTCACCTCCCACATCTTTGGCAGGGACCCAATCCGCCCGTTTCACTCTTTTTTACTCTCGAAACCGTTCTCTTCAACCCACTGCACCCTCTGCTACCGTGATACACTCTTCCATTTTGTGCTATATAATAAGAACCGGTCGATTTTTTTCCACAATACCGACATGCAGATAACCCTGCCGTTCCCGTCGTTTTTCTCACTTTTAATTCCAGATGTGTGCAATCCCTGCGCATATGATATACTGCTTCATTTGGGGTAATGAACACATATGTATCCCCCATTTCTTCAGACGGATCAAACCCCAAAAATCCTTTCTGCCGGATCTCATTTCTTCTCCGCATCTGATATTTTCCCAAAAAAGGAACTTCCACCTGAAAACAATAATCTGCTCTCGCATAGAATACTTTTGGATTGTCCGGATCTTTCTTCTGTGTAATAACAATTCCATTTCTGCCGCCCGCCACACAACTATCCACATAAAAACTATCTCCCAGATAATCCCAGAATTGCGATATCAGCACTCCTGTATTTACAATATCCGAAACGGTTCCATTTTTCTTCAGACGATCTTCCAGATAACAATATTGTGCCGTATATCCCGCTGCCTCCGCCAGACTCTGATGAATCTTTGCATCTGCTAACAGCATGGCAGTCAGCCGGGTGACGATCATCATAAAAAACAGAAAGATTGGAACTACCAGACATGCTTCTACCGTTACAGTTCCCCTGTTTCTCACTCTATAACTCCTCTCTGTTACAACTCCATTTCCCTAAACATCCTTCTTTTGATTATGTATTGAATGCAGCCCCTATACTGAATACTTTGTTCATGCTTGGAGATTTTATTTTAACAGAGGTTGATATCATTTTAACCTGGATATTCCGCATAAGGACTCCACTCAATACATAACATTATGTTTAATCATTTGTATAGGAAAACGGTTCATCAAAATATATTTCATACAGTTCCTTACTTTTTCCACCAACAAACATGTCATTGACCGTAATCTTTCCTTGAAACCTTCCTGCTCCGATCAGATCCCCTATACGAAAAGATGGCATTTGAACCTGTAGATTCTTCTCTATCATATCCAGCATTCTTGCATAGGTGACTTCTTTTCCCGCCTCCTTTATCAGTAATAACATAAGAAAACTCTCATAATCCATACCATTCGTCTGTGTTGGCACGGTTCCTTTTGCCGCCAGACTTTTGAGATCTGTATACCAGTTTGTGGTATTCTTTACATAAGGCACCTTTTCCCCCGCCAGGAGTAGTTTTATCTCATGCAGGGACTCTCCATACGCCCAACAGCCTAATAGCAGATATTTTACAATCTCCATCAATGCCGGGGTTCCTGTCGCTGTGCATATTCCGGCGGCAACCGTTAACGCTTCGCTTTTTTTGGCAGAATCACTTAACAGATATGCGTAATTGACCGGCATTCTAAGCCATGCAATATCATTTACTACGGCCTGCACATTGTCATAATCATTATTTCCTCCAACCAGAATGTATTCCATTTCACATTTAACCACCGAATCTTCTCTGGTATGAACAACATTTGAGAAATGTTCCTTCACATAGTCTGCAAATGCAACCCGCTCTGTTACGAGAGAACTTCCCATATCCCCGGATTCTTTTAGGGCATTCTTCATCTTCCCGATATCTGCAAAACTGATATCTTTTTCTACCCTCGCAATACCGGTATAATCCGCCGATGGCGATTGGGAATAATCCATCTTCTCTCTGGATATAGTCACATGATCCGGAAGAACAAAAGACAACAACCCGGATTTTGTTGCTTCCTTTAATGTCTCCCTTGGGTCTGTCACATCTTCCTCTGTCATTTCTGTTTTATCCGGTTGTTTCATTCCTTCTATTTCCTGTGCATTTCGATCGGTTTCCTGCTTTGCATTCTCCACATTTTCATTTTGCCCGGTAGCAAAGTTCCACACCTCCTCTGCCTTCTTAACAACCCCTTCCGTCTTCTCATACTCTTTGATCTGTTGTTTCAACGTCTTCATTCCATGTTCTAATATATGAACCTCTTCTGCTAATGCAATCTCTTCTACATCATATTGATATATCTGTCCGGTTCCTCCGTTCAGCGACTCCTCTATGTAATTCCGGTAGCGCTCTTCTGCGATTGCTTCACTTCCCGTTGCATAAGTCGGATCAAGATATAATAAATGATATCGCTCAAACAGTTCCCGATGATAATCCGCCAATATACTGGTCTGTGCACTATGAATCACTGCCCGGGCCTTTACCCGGCTCATATAGATTCTTCCCACTTCTAGTGCAGTAAGAGTGAAAAGCAATAGCACACTGATCATGCACGAAAAAAATACCGTTGTCTGCCCTTTGTTCTTCATAGCACACCTCCCATTTTTGCTGCTGTGTGGCATCCTTTGTCAACAAGTTACGAATAGATCTTCTTTGCACTGGAATTAATGGATTTCCATATATTATTAACCAGTGTCGTGATCTGCTCTTTAAAAATGATAACCAATGCGATCAATACCACGATGATCAGTATGATCTCTACAACTCCCATACCGGATTCATCCTGCATAAAATCCGCAAAGGATCTTCTGACATTTCCCATATATACCACCTCCTTTCCCGGTAATAGCAGATCAAAAACTCATAAATGCTGGAATCATGATCATCATCATTACGATAACTAATAACAGGATCATCGGTCCTAACAGTTTGGTTCCTGCTTCTTCTCCGTATTTCTTTGCCAGATTCTTTCGTTCTTCTAATGCCGCATGCTCCTGCTGTTCAAAAATATCCGTCAAACCCTTTGTACCTCTCACCACGTTCTGTTCGAGCAGTGTCATCAATTTAATATACGGATTAAGCTGCAACCTTCTGCCTAACTGATAATAGATCTGTTCCTCTGACATCCCCAACTCAAAACCTCTTTTTGCAACTACTAATTCACGAATTAACGGCTCTCTCATATCCTCCTTCTTCTTATTCTCATATTCCCTTATCATCTGTTCAAATATATGTTTTACCTGCATGCCCGCTCCTAACATCAATACCATTTCATTTACAAACCATGGATAACTTCTAAGCAGATTCCGCTTTCGTATTTTTTCCTTTTCTCTTTCCTGTTCCTTCTGCCTGAATACCAGAAGTGCCATTGTGATACATCCAAAGATCAGCACTTGCATGGCATTGATTGAATTCTCATCCGTTCTTGTGATCATCACGCCATCCATAGACATCGGAATTGTAAAATGATCTTCCTGCTCCTCTTTCTTCTCCTCTGCCTGAATCTCTTCTTTGACCTTGGCAAATATCTTCTGCATAGAAGTTGTTTCCCTTTGATAAATTCGGAGCTTAAATACTTTCTCCTGCTCTATCTTCCCATATTGCAAAATAATCCGAAGTTCTGTCTCTATTCCTTTTTGTATTTCTTTTTTCTCATATCCGGCATCGGTCAGCTCTTCCGGTGTATTCTTCACTTTTCCGGTTTCATCGATCAGGGAATACTGCAACGGCTGTACCTCCATATCAAATGGAAATTCTTCCGGATCCAACGAAAATATCAGATCCTTTTCTACTTTCTGAAGACTTTTATTCTCCCCTTTCATATGTAATTCCAGATATTCAAAGGCTTCTTTCATTTTTTTGTTGACCGTCTTATCATCATATTGGCGGGGCAATACGGTCAGCGTATAGTCTTCTGTTGTTTCTTCCTTTTTCAATTGAAAAACCGCCTGCGTTTCCGCTCCTCCGAATCCTTCCCGGTATATCGTAATGTCTCCTGTTTTCTCATAAAATGTCAGTGCAAAACTGACACTGTTTACAACACATAACATAATGATCAGATATGGATAACACTGTAACCATTCTCCAAATTTTGTTATTCTCCTGTTTTTCCGGTACAATATAAATTCCGCGATTGCCCACGCTATGACAATATATATCAATCCGTTTATTATTCTCATATCGGTATCTCCATTATCTTTTCCGCCCACATACCGGCAATATTTACACCTATCAGGAATAACAGCATTATTCCCGCTCCGATCAGATTATGATACAAAACCTGCAGGAAATCCCCATTACTGACACGCAGATATAATAAGATTCCATAAGGCATAACCATCATGATCTTCTCTTCTAATTTTTTTGCAGCGATCATAGTCTGTATCTCCTCTTCCACCATCATTTTATCGGAAATACTGTTCACTGTTTTCTGAATGATTCTGATCAGATTACCCCCGTTTTGTTTTGCCGCTCTGATAACATTTGCAAAGTTTTCAATATCTTCTGTCCCACTCCGTCTTCCAAAGTCCATTACTAATTCTGCGATTGGAATGTTTCTGTCCAATCCGTATTGAATCCTGTCTAATTCAGGAAAAATATCTGCATTCTCTTCATAGAGCAGTTTGAGATCCTTCGCCGCGATTGAAAAAGAATGTTCTAAGGAATACCCTGCCGTCAACGAAGTAACAATCGATTCCATTAACGAACGAAACTGTACACACAACTGTTTTTTCTGCCGGGCAATTTGTTGTCGTTTCATTTTTTTATATTGCAGCAGACCAATTGGCACACACAGGAAAGCCGCTTTTACCGAGTCAAAGAATAAGTAGCTGATCATGCCTGTCTGCCCGGCGACTATTGCAACATACGTTAGCCAGTCTGTCCGGGTAAATGTATACCGGTCATAATTCTTTATTACCATGCAGACTTTCCTCCCAGATTCCACTCATTACAAGTTTATCGATATTCTTAAGGTTCTGTTCCCTCTCTAATTTTCCATTTACCTTTCCTGTTCCATTCCCGGTTTCCCGAAATACATATATTGGCCGCAGTTGAATTTCTCCATCTTCTACACCTGTCACTTCACTGATTTCCAGAACCTTTCTGCTGTTATCCCGAAGCCTTCCCAGATGAACAACAATGTCAATTGCCGCAGCAAGCTGTTGTTTGATCGCCAACACCGGCATATCATATCCCATCAGTATCATAGTCACTAAACGAATCATCATTTCTTCTGCAGAATTACCGTGTCCGGTACTGATACTTCCATCGTGCCCGGTCAACATACTGTTCGCCATATCCATTGCCGCATGATCCCTTACTTCCCCGACAATGATCCGGTCCGGCCGCATTCGCAAAGCGGATTTGATCAGATCCGACATCGTGATCGCATTTTCTCCCTCTACATTTGCATTTCTTGTTTCCAGCCTTACAAGATTCGGAATCCCCTTGATCTGTAACTCTGCCGAATCTTCGATCGTGATCACACGTTCCTCTGATGGAATATAATTGCTCAACACATTTAAGAAGGTGGTCTTGCCACTTCCTGTTCCTCCACTTATAAAAATGTTATATTTTGCCTTCACAAGCTTCTCTAGAAATGCAGCCGCCTCTCTTGTAATAGATCCCATCTTTATCAATCTGTGCATGGTAAAAAACTCTTTTGGGAATTTCCGTATTGTCATAACTGCACCATCCAACGCTATCGGTGGCAATACAACATTTACGCGGGAGCCATCTTCTAAACGTGCATCTACAATTGGCACTGTTTCATTCACAATACGGTTACAACTGCTTACAATCTGTTGAATCACATTACGAAGCCGTTCCTCTGATGTAAACTGTTCTGCAACCGAATAGATCCTCCCTCTCTTTTCTATGAAGATATGATCCTTCCCATTTACCATAATCTCTGATATATCATCATCTTCTAACAATCCGGACAATACATCCAATTTTCGAAATACGTTAAATAATTCCTGTTTCATCTTCTGACGTTCCGCTACCGACAAATAATATTCTCTGTCCGATTCCAATATCTTTTTCTCTATGATCTCCTCCATTTGTTCATCTGTCAGATTCCCATATTGATTAAATTGAATATACAATTCCCTCTGTAATTGTTCTTTTTCTTCCTGTATTCTTTTTTCCAATCGTTCTTCCTTTCCCTAACTTACCCTTTGCGTTCCCGCAACATCATCTACACTCTCACTACTCCAGAATACCGGACAATCCGGCCGGATCCCGCATATTCAGAAAATGAACCTTGTCAAGCGATGCAGCCAATCCGTATGCACTGACAAGCTGTTCAAATTTTTCTTTCTTTTGAAGTGATACCGGTTCCTCTATATATGGGACGATCACCTGATCAAATAATGTCAGGCACTGAATATCCTGTAATATTCCTGTTCCAATATCAAAAAATATTCCATGGTACCCCTTTTCCTTTTTCAATAGCTGTAAAAACCATTCCATATCTTCTAGCTTCATCGTCTTTGTATCAAATGGTGAAAATGGAGACTCCACAATACCGTTCGATTGACCGATCCATTCCAATAACTTATCTTCCTTTCTCTCTTTCACCAGATACAGCCAGTCAATCCTATCAGCATCACAAACCACTCCGTAGTCCTCCATTCCGATATACATCCATCTTTTCTCATCCTGTCCCTGTATATAATCCAATATCATCTGCGTCTTTCCGCACCTTCCAATCGGAGAATAGACCGCTATCAGCGGATGTTGCTGCACTAGATATAACGCATCTGCATATAAGATCCGGTTTACTTCCTTTGCAATCCGTACTCCGCTTTGATATCGATTTATCGGATGAAATTGCTTCTTTTCCTGTTGTCCTTCCGTCAACCATATATAGCAGATCTTGTTATATTCCTCTGCCATGCACATAAGCAGTCCCTCATTCGTGGACATGATCACCTCAGGATGATGCTGTTGCACAAACTCATACAGCTTGTCTTTTTGTGTAAATGCACTGCATTGAATGCTCCCTTTATTCATCCGGTTCAGATATGCAGCCAGTCTTCCAACATATTCCATTTCCTCATCTAAAATGCCGATCCGAAGCACTTTATCACCTCCTGTCCCAGACACAGAACAACACTCCCTGTAACCGGAATGGCCATTGCTATCTCCTCGCCTTTTACATACACCGGTTTTTTGTCGATTCTGCGTACGATCATTCTTAACAGGATATAGACTGCAGCCAGCACAAACGAATATATGATAATGTCAAATGCTTCCTCCGGATATAAGATTGCTAACATGAATAATAATTTTATATCACCTGCTCCTAATCCCTTCATAAGATACAACAGATACAATCCAATCCAGACCAAACCGATGTGTTGTAACATTTCTACAATAACTTTTTGTTCATTGGCATATATTACCCCGATAACTCCTGCTCCCATTCCGATACCGATTATTCTGTTCTCAATTTTTTTCTCTTTGATATCGGTGTACACAACCCTCACAAGCAGAATACCGGTTATAATATAACGTATCTTCTGTAACGTCCTTACCACCTCCGTTTCATATTTTTTGCAATTATATACCGCTCTTTTTTGCTTGTCTACAATTATGACCAAAAGTACCGAATTTCGTAATTTCACCCCTTTTTTGTACATATTTATGTACAAAAAAGTCATAATTTCATTGCCTAAAAAACACATTTATGACCAAAAATACATAATTATGTATTTTTAGTCATAATTATGTATTTTTTGTACATAAAAAAACGGTGAATACATTCGCACCCTCATGCGATATATTCACCGTTTCGTTTTATCATTTTTCTGTTTTATAAGTTCTCACACATATGTTTCAACGATCACTCTTTATCCACATATTTGTTAAGTGTCTCTACTACATCGTTCAGATTATATGGTTTGGCAATGTAATCATCTAGTTTTGCCTCTAAGATACGCTCTTTGTCTCCAAACATTGATCTCGCTGTAACGGCAACATTGCTCTCGCTGTAACGGCAATGATCGGCAAACGCTTACGGTTCTCCCGCAACTCAATTGCACGGATCTCCTGTGTTGCCGCAAGTCCATCCATAACCGGCATCTGTACATCAAACAAAGCTGCCTGATATTCTTTCTGTTTAAATAATTCTACTGCCTTTTCACCATTTTCTGCGATATCATAAGAATATCCGGCCATTCCAAGTAACTTACCGATTACCTGCTGATTCACCGGTTCGTCCTCCGCAACCAGAATTCTTGCTCTAGAATGTCCTGCAAGAGAGAATACTGCCGGCTCCTCTTCCTTCGTAGCGGCACTTTCCTCGATCTCGACATCGGCAGCCTTGATCAGCTTCAAAGGTACTTCCACAATAAAGGTTGAACCCAATCCTTCCTTACTCTGTACAGTGATATTACCACCCATTAACTCAACGATCTGTTTTGTGATAACAAGACCTAAACCGGAACCACCGTATTTACGGGTATCAGAAGAATCCACCTGTGAAAATCGGATAAACAGTTTGTTCTTATCTGCATCAGAGATACCGATTCCGGAATCGGCAACGGCAATACGCAATTTAACCTTATCCATGGAATCATCCAAACATGCAACTTTAACACGAACACCGCCCTCATTTGTAAACTTGATCGCATTGGAAAGCATACAATTCAATACCTGCTGGATCCGTTGTCCGTCTCCTCGTACTAACTTCGGAATATTGCCTCCAAATGTGCAGTCCAGACCAAGTCCTTTTCCGTTTGCAATCGGAATCTGTGCAGCAACTGTTTCTTCAATAATCGCCTTAATGTCAAAATTCTCTTCGCGCAAATTGTATTTACCTGCTTCTAACTTGGAAATATCCAGAATGTCATTGATCAGACGAAGCAATGTATCGGCACAATTCTTAGCTGTAGTTAAATTATCACGATAATCTGCCTGAAGATCCTCTGCCATCAGAGTAAGCTGTAACATTCCGAGAATTCCGTTGATCGGTGTACGGATCTCATGTGACATATTGGCAAGGAACTCTGACTGCGTCTTATATGCAGCATTGGAATCTTTGATCGCCTTGGACAGTTTGTTCTCTGTCTCCTTCTGCTCCGTAATGTCAATGACTACCATGTTAATGTAATCCGCCTCTGATTTGTACATAACAATGTTAAATACTTTGCTGAGACGTTCCATTGTAATCTCAACTGCCAGTAATTCTCCCTGTTTGGTGCCGGAATTATTGTACGCCTCAAACCATGCATTGATGTCCTGTAACACCTCTACCCGGCTTTCTGAAATTACCTTGTTATAGTAATCCGAAATGTCGAGATCAAACAATCGGCCAAATGTCTCATTTGCATCACTGATCCGGTATCCCATATTTCTTCCGGACTGTGGATCTCTTAAAATCTGTGCCTGTGCAAAACCAACCGGCAGATTCAGGAATAATTTCTTATACTTATCACTCTTTACCTCCGATTGCCTTTCCTCATCCTGCATAAATTTAAGCATTACCGCAGCAATACCAATTGTTAATACGATCACAATAATTGCTAATACCACAACCGTATTTCTGGCATCCGATGCTCCCATTTTCTTTAAAATGACAGAAGTTCCTGCCACAACTGCAATGATCAGAATGCCTACCAACAGAAAATATGCTGCTTTTAACCTTGATAACCCTTTACTCTTCTCCATTAAACGTTACCCCCGTTTCTTTATTATTGCAGACCTTGGTCTGTCAAGTTCTTATTTACTCCGTTACTTCTTTTTCTACATGAAATTGTTCTTCCTTTATAATCCGCTCCTTTCCGGCAGATGGATTCCTTCTCATATCCTTCTCCATCTTATATAAAAACCAGAACGCTGCAATTCCAAGCAATGTTGCCACAAATCCCCGTAACAGTCCCGGACAATGATATACCATCCTGATCTCATAATCGCCTGCCGGTAATTCTGTTCCCAGAAAGCCTTCCAACACCACCATGCTGTCCATCTTCTTACCATTTGCATAAATGGTCCAACCATCGTCATACGGAACGGATGTCATAAAGACTCCATCCTTCTGTACAGAAATCGTACCTTCTATTCTGGTATCTTTATATTTTGTAACATTCATTACCTGCTGTGAAATGATATCATGAAACTGCTGGTATTGTTCCGGCAGAAATTCCATCGGATAGCAATACAGCGATCCACTCATATCCTCTCCATCATTCAGTATAAACTGAATATCCACTGTCTGACCGGCTTTTACATTCCCGACGTGGAAGATCTGCCCCTGATACCGGTCAAATGCAACTTCATTTCCATCTATCAATAAGGCGATCTTGTGTACATTACTTCCACGGCAATTCACATACAGATCCATATCTCTTGGCATCGTGTAGATCATATCCGCTCTTGCACTGGCATTCGCCTTTGAGTAATTGACATTATATCCATCCTGTGCTTCTTCAACATTGACATTCGTTCCATATGTCTGCAATTGCAGATCATCATAAATGGATACAAAGACCGGTTCAATTCCCGTCATTGCTCCACACAATTCATTCTGCACAGTAAATGGTCCATTATCCTCGGTGTCAAAATCAAGGATCTCTTTGTTGACCATATAACCAAACGGTAATGCATCCTCATTCTTGTAAACCGTGATCTTACCTTCTTTGTCATAAGAATCCATATCCAGATTCACAAAATCACCCTCACGGGTATAGACGTATTTGACACCCAGTAGTGCATTCGTGACCGGTGTTGCCCCGTAATACAAATATTCATTGGCTCCCGTGTAGAATCCAAGTTTGCCCATGATCTCAACCAGTTCCCCGCGAACAGTCGAACCAAAGATTCCAACACTCTTTAAGTTATACCAGGTTGCTTCGTCTACCGGCAGCGGTTCCAGAATATCAGATCGGTATAATCCGGTATCCTTTTCCTCTACCCTTTGTTTTAATGTCTCAAATGTATCGGTATCGCCGTAATAATATTCCGGCTCGGAACTTCCCACCTGTCCGAATCCAAACAATCCGTTTGCCGCCATCTCGACAATGGCTGCAAATACAAGAAGATACTCAAATACGATCCTCTTTCCAGGTATCCTTACATATAAAGAAAACAGTACCACATACACTGTGAGTAAAATTGCAGTCCATATATACGTTCTGTTCGCATATGTAACTTCTGCATTATAATAACAGAATATCACAAATACCATACTAAGTGCATAGCCGACGACAACCATATATAACCGGATCTGCTTTCTTTTTAAATATACCTCATACGCCATGATCAGCAGTAAAAAGATATATAAAAATACGAAACGGTTTGGAATTCCATACTGATTATGGAACCCGTGCCAGATATAATTCAACAATTCATTGTTACAGCTTATAATAAGGAAACATAACAACAGTCCGTATTTTATCTTCTTCTCTAAGGAGATCTTCCTCATGCAGAAGAACATAAATGCTAACAGGATCGTAAAGATTCCACAATATAGGTTCGTTCCGGCATCCCCTACCTGATTCGTCATAACTTCAGAACAAAACAGGTGCGAACGAAGTGTATCTGCAAAAGATCCGTAAAATGTCCATTCCGGCAACTCAAAATCTGCCGAGGCAGTCGTCATAATTCCCATATACGCCGGTATCAAAACCACTGCTGCCATCAATGCCGCAATGATCGATGCGATCGCAAACCGGATTCCCTTTACAAAGAAATCCTTTATACTGCGGAAACGTAATGTAAAGAACCATAATACCAAAAAGAAACAGATCATAAAACTGATGTAATAATTACATACAAAACTATATACCAATGCCAGAATATACATTCTACTGTCCTTTTTGGTAAACATCTTCTCCATTCCCAGAATAATGATTGGGAAAATGAAGATACAATCTAACCACATCAGATTCCAATAATAACCAACTACATAACTGCTGAATGCATAAAATAGTGAGAATGCAATAATTCCCGGATTCTTAACGGGCTTCTTGCCTACATGCATCAGAAAGTATGCAAAACAAAGTGCTGCCATAATGATCTTAACAGATATGATCAGATTCAATGCCATCGGCAAATGCGACTTTGCAAATAATATTATTATCAGATTAAACGGACTTGACAGATAATAGGACCATAATGAAATGAAATTATTACCAAGTCCCACATCCATTGTATATTGTAACCCGTCTAAGCTCTTCAGCTTTTCCTGATAATCCGAAAAGAACGGAAGATACTGATGCACTCCATCTACCACCACTAATGATTTGCCGCCAAACGGTCCGATCTCACCAATGATCCATGCCCCAAGCATCATAATAAGTGCAATGGCAAATGTTACCACATACACATATTTGTCTTTCACAAAATTCCATATTTTATTCTTCATGATTTCAATCCATTCCTATATTCTAATACTTTCTACATAAGAACCTTTTCCTGATTCCCTATCTGTTGTCCATCATAGAAAGCACTCTGTCATATTGTAATGAACCCCCAAACAGATCCAGTGCACTTCCAATCGTCACATTCAATCTTCCCTTACCAAGTGTACGAATTGTCTCAATATCCTCATAAGATCCGACACCACCTGCATAGGTGATTGGAATGTCTGCTTCTTCAGAAAGCATGGCAACCAGTTCTTCCTCTACACCATTTGCCTTACCTTCCACATCTACTGCATGAATTAAGAATTCATCCGCATATTCCTGTAATCGCTCTATTGTTTGCCTGCAAACAACTTCCTCTGTGAACTTCTGCCACCGATCCGTAACAATATAATATCTTCCTTCCCTCTTCCGGCAGCTTAGATCCAACACCAAATGTTCTCTTCCCACAGTATGATACAATAACTGCAACCGTTCATAATCCACTCTTCCATCTTTGAATACATATGAAGTTACAATTACATGGCTCGCGCCCATGTCTAAGAATTCCTGTGCATTCTCTGCGGTAATTCCTCCACCGATCTGCAAACCACCCGGATACATTGCAAGTGCTTTCCTTGCCTGCTCCACATCCGCTTCATAATACTCGGTTCCTGCTTTGTTAAGTAAAATGATATGTCCTCCGTGGATTCCGGTGTTCCGATATAGTTCTGCATAAAACGCAGCATCCTGTGTTGCTACAAAATTCTCTGTTGCCTGATTGCCGGCATCTAATAAAGAACCTCCCACAATCTGCTTTACCTGTCCGTTGTGTATATCAATACATGGTCGAAACTGCATGTTTTTCTCCATTTCCTTTAACTACCGATAATTAATAGCAATTATACCATATTTTAATAGGAATTACAACATTGCTGACCGTGCAATAAAATTACAGTTGCGTTATTATTTATTTCCAAATATAATATATGTAATGGTTTGATATAACAAATACTTTTATTTGGGAGGTGCATACATGACAGATATCGATATGAAAATAATGGATCGTCGTCCAATGTACTGCAAAGAATGTGGGGGAAAATTATTTTATCAGAACAGTGGTATTTATCAATGTGAAGATTGTGGTGCAGAAGAATATGATGATTTTGGAAAGATTAAGAATTATTTAGAGATTCATGGTCCCTCTCCTGCTCCATATATATCAGAAGATACCGGCGTTCCGCTTGAGATCATCAGCGTTTTTTTACGAAATGGACGTTTGGAGATTCCGGAAGGCAGTAAATATTATATCAAATGTGAACGATGTGGTTGCGCTCTTCGCTACGGAAGATATTGTCCTGCATGTACAAGAGAACTTGCCGGACAGTTACAAGGTGCTCTATTTGAACAAATGGGAGAAAAACCAAAACAAGAAGTAGAAAAGAAAAAAGAGAAGATGCACTTCTTAGATAATGTCAATAAAAGAACAGGAAGATGAGGATATCTATTATGCGATTAAGAAATGTACCGGGTTCAAGAGATATGATTACTGAAAGCCCGTATACAATTAAGAATGAAACCGAACAAAAAGGCAAGTGGCATGAAGTATTTGGTAATTCAAATCCAATTCACATTGAGATTGGAATGGGAAAAGGTCAATTTCTTATGACTTTAGCTGGACAAAATCCTGACATCAATTATGTTGGTATTGAAAAATATTCTTCTGTTTTAGTCCGGGCATTAGAAAAACAACAGGAATTGGAACTTCCCAATATCAAGTTTATTCGTATGGAAGCAGAAAATATTGCAGATGTATTTGATAAAAATGAAGTTGCCCGCATTTATTTAAACTTCTCTGATCCATGGCCGAAAGATCGTCATGCAAAAAGGCGACTGACGTCCGTACATTTTTTACAGCGTTATGAACAGATATTACAACCGGATGGTCACCTTATATTTAAAACAGACAATCGTGACCTGTTTGATTTTTCGTTGGAACAGGTAGAAGAAGCTCCGAACTGGATCTTATTGAATCATACTTTTGACCTTCATCATTCGGAATATGTAGAAGGAAATATTATGACCGAATATGAGCAACGCTTTGTAGAAAAAGGAAATGCGATCTGTCGCATGGAGATCATGCAGAAATAAATATCTAAACATAACCGGTACTTTTTTATATATCATGCATATTATATAGTAAACAACATAAAAAGCGGTATTATGAAGAAAATCAATTGCTGTCTTACCGGTAAACTGTATGAAGTCAAACGACAATATCCTTGCATCCGTGAATTTTCGAAACGAATGCGACAAGTAAAAAAGGAACTCAACAAAGATAATCCCTGCAACCCTCATTGTTAGTATGGAATGCAGGGATTTCTTGATTTTATGTCCGGTAA
>HF987765.1 GCA_000431135.1 Clostridium sp. CAG:590 | reverse complement strand
TTTCGCATGTGCCTCACACATCATTCGTTACTTACGCTGTGCAAAGGTAATTAGGGTGCGGCGTGGAAGAAAGAGGTGCATTGCTGAAGTGGCAGGTATAGTGGTTTCTTCGCCGGTGGCGGTAAAAGTTGCAGTTACAGAGTGATCCGCATTGATATGTTCAAAGGTATAACTTGGAATCGCTCCCTGTGCAACACCATCGACCGTTACATTTGTGAGGACATATCCTTCATTTGCAGTAAAGGTTAAAGTGATGGTATCACCGGTATTTCCTTCGGTTGGTCCGGAAATGGTTCCTCCACCCTCAACAACCGTTGAAATTTTATAGGAATAACCGGATGTATCATCTTTTTCATTCTCTTCGGAATCTTCTTCTTTTTCTTCTGTATGGATTGGACAAGTCTCTTCCATAAATCCATCCGGAGGAGTAAAGTCTGCATCTGTTAAAGTAATGGTTCCTTTCTCATCAGCCGTATAGTGATAAGTGGTTGTATGCGGACATTCTTTGGTTGCCTTGTAATGACTCTCATCACAGAGGGTGATCGTCTGATGCAGATCGCACGTCTTGGTTGGAACGGTATCCTTTGAAAAGTATTCCGTAATCACTGACTTGCATTGTCCCTCTGCCGGAAGGAGACCGGAAGTAGAGCATACCTTTGCAGTGACGATATCACTTGGTTTTTCAAAAGAAGCAGAAGTATCTTCTTTTTCGGTTTCTACGATCTCATCCATGATCTTGCGCCAGATCACTTTATGTGTATTGCTGTTTGAGAAATCCGTATTGGAATCGTAGCCCATCCATATACTTGCGGTATAGTAAGGGGTGGAGCCACAGAACCAGTAATCATAGTTGCTCGAAGTGGTTCCGGTTTTTCCGGCTACTACCATGCCACTTGACAAACGGGCGGCTGTTCCGGTTCCGGAAGTAACAACATCCTGCATTGCGTTATTGATCAGCCATGCAGTTGTTTCTTTCATAACCTGTTTGGTTTCCGGTGTATTATCGATCAGTACATTTCCGTCATGATCCAGAACCTTTGTATAGAAAGTTGGTTCAATATAAGTACCCTTGTTGGCGATAGAAGCATATGCACCGGTCAATTCAAGATTGGTAACACCTTCTGTTAAACCACCAAGACACATGGACTCATTGATATCATTTTCTGCGATTCCGTTTACGGAAGTCTCACCGTTCTTCAGAGTGGTGATTCCCATATTGCAAAGGTAATCATATCCAATCTGTGGAGTAACTTCCTGAAAACATTTTACGGTAATAATATTCATTGAGTCTTTGATGGCGGTTCGGATTG
>HF987764.1 GCA_000431135.1 Clostridium sp. CAG:590 | reverse complement strand
CTGTACCCTGAATATTTCGCACGTACGTCACTTGCGCTGTGCAAGGGTAAGATTTATTTGGTGTTTTCTTTTTTGAGTTCGTTCATACGCATAGCTCGCACCTTAAGTGGAAGTCCCCACAAAGTAATGAAGCCTTCTGCGTCATGGTGATCATACATATCACCGGTTGTGAAAGAAGCCAATGACTCGCTGTAAAGTGAGTATGGAGAAGTAGTACCATTTTTAATGATGTTACCTTTGTAAAGACGGAGTTTTACTTCGCCGGTTACGCACTGCTGTGTTACATCTACAAATGCAGAGATTGCTTCACGAACAGGAGTGAACCATTTACCTTCGTACACGATGCTGGCAAGCTTGCTTCCGAGATCTTTCTTAAGAGCGATCGTATCACGGTCAAGTACAAGTTCCTCTAACTGCTGATGAGCTTCCATAAGGATTGTACCACCCGGAGTCTCGTATACACCACGGCTCTTCATACCAACCACACGGTTCTCTACGATATCAACGATACCGATACCGTGCTTGCCACCAATGGTGTTTAACTCACGGATAATATCAGCAACTTTCATCTTCTTGCCATTCAATGCAACTGGCATTCCCTTCTCAAATGAGATAGATAATTCAACATCTTCGTCCGGTGCTTTCTCAGGAGTAACACCAAGAACAAGCATATGATCGTAATTAGGTGCCTGAGAAGGATCTTCTAATTCTAATCCCTCATGGCTGATATGCCAGATATTTCTGTCACGGCTATATGACTGATCGGTTCCAAATGGAAGATCAATGCCATGAGCCTTACAATATTCAATCTCTGCTTCACGGGAATCCATCTGCCATCTGTCATCACGCCATGGAGCGATGACCTTGATGTCTGGAGCCAATGCTTTGATTCCAAGTTCAAAACGGATCTGGTCATTACCCTTACCGGTTGCACCGTGACAGATCGCAACGGCATTCTCTTTCCGCGCAATCTCAACCAGCTTTGCGGCAATGGTAGGTCTTGCCATTGCAGTTCCCATAAGATATTTATGTTCGTAGACAGCACCTGCCTGTACACAAGGCATAATGTAGTTCTCACAAAGATCATCAACTACATCTTCAATGTAGAGCTTAGCCGCACCGGAAAGCTTTGCACGTTCCTCTAATCCATCGAGCTCTTCGCCCTGACCACAGTCGATACAGCAGCATACAACTTCATAGCCGTATGTTTCTTTTAACCATGGAATAACAGCAGTTGTGTCAAGTCCGCCTGAATAGGCTAAAATAACTTTGTCCATCTTTTTTATCCTCTTTTCTTTTGATATTACATCGTGATATACATCTGATGTGAATAAATATACATATCAAGCTCTATAATAACGTAAATCCTATGAAATGACAAGATTGTTTTCATAGGATTTATGTCTGTTTCTATTTCTATTCTGCAGTTGGAAATAATGGTAACTCTTCTAAGAAAATGATGTCGGAACGCTTAGCGGCATCTCCTTCGGCTAAGACAGCAGCCTTTGCTACAACATTTGCTCCTGCAGAAGTAACGAGTGCTTCTAACGCATTTAGGGATTCACCAGTTGAGATCACATCATCTAAGATACAGATGTTTTTTCCTTTGATCTTAGCAGCGTCGACACCGTCAAGATATAATTTCTGTGTGCCGGAGGTCGTGATAGAATTCACTTCGTGAGATACGACATCCTGCATATAATTCTTTACACTTTTCCGTGCAACAATGAACTCCTTCAATCCAAGCTGCTTAGATACCTCATAGGCTAAGGCAATTCCTTTTGCTTCGGCAGTGACAATGGCATCTACCGGACCGATCTTTTCCGCTAAAGGACCTGCACAGGCAGAGATCAGTTCGGTGTCACCAATGATGACAAAACTACCAAATGAAAGGGAATCATTAATCTTAATAAGCGGTAATTGGCGCTTTACGCCGCAAACTTCAATATCATAATATTTCATAATACAATCCTTCCTATCATAGTCCAAGTAATCGTGCAACAATACCGGCGATCATTCCAAAGAATGGGTTAGTGATTGCGGTAACAACCATAGTAACGCCGCCAACAGCCGGGGCACTGGCAAGTGCAGCCGGTGCATCTAATGCAACGGTCTTGAATACACCTAATACGAATAAGAATCCGGCAATAGATGAAGTTGGTACATATTTTGAAATCTTAGGCAGAATACCGGTTAATAAAATGATACCCATAAGGATCATCATGGCAACACCGGCCCACACGGCGTGTGGAGCATTTGCAGTAGCTGAAATAATCGATTCTACCGGGGCGCCACCAAAGAAAGAGGATCCCATATCTGCCAAAGAAGAGATTACGGTCAGCTGGTCAACATTATAATGGGCATCCGGAGCCATGCTGGCTGTGATGGAACCAAATGAAATGTTAGATCCGATATTCAGACATACCATACCCAAAGCACCCATAAGGATCTTGGCATTGAATGTGAATTTCTGTCGAATGAATTTGTCATCGACAACGACGATATTTTCTTTGTCTTTCTCTACGAATGCACTTACGATACAAGAAGCAACAACGGAGATCACGATGGTATATACCAATGTGTTTGCGCTGTTCCTTGTTACATAATAGGTAACTAATGCGGCAACTAAAGATACGCCACCAGAAATCTTTTCTTTCTTCACCATATCGATGGCAACTTTTGATAACATAATACCGACACCGGCCATCATGCCGTTGGCAATATCAGAACCGATAAAGTCGACAATCTTGGTTAACAGACCAAAGATTCCGATGAGTGCCATTAATACACCACCAAGGAATATCATGGTACAACGCTCTGAGCGATCTTTTCCGGCAGTTCCGGCATAAGTGATGGTCTCTGCCTGGAATGAAATCGGAGCTACATTTTGTGTAAATGCATTACCGGCGGCACCAACAAAGAATGCCATCGCAGTTGGAATGGATGCAAAACCGAAGGTCAGTGCCAATAATCCTTGTGGCAGACCGTTCAGTATAACACCGATAACGGCTAGTAGATCAGTTAGAATTTCTTTCATTTTATTGTTCTCCCTTTTGTATATATTTTGCTTGTTATATAAAATGTGAACTATAACAAACACACAAAGTATAGCATTACGAAAAATGGTTGTAAAGAAATGCCAGTAGAGAAAATAGAGCAGTGTTTTCGGGAGTATTTACTAAAGACGAAGAAAAAATCAGCGAAAGGCGGAAAAGGGTTTATAAAATATTTGACGATAACAAATATGCAAAATATAATAAGGAAAGAATTATAAATAAAAGAATAATTGAAGATAAGGAGGATATCATGAAAGTTAATATAACCAAATGCATTATTGCAATATTACTTATTATTATTGGAGCAGTATCTTTTGCATCTGTGTCAAAGTATGCTTCTGCACCGGAGCATCATAAGAAAACGATCGCATCTTTGGATGATAAGAAAGAGACGGTATTAGAATTAACTGCGGCAACAACGGCAACATCGGCATTGATCACATTAATACCGGGAGATACGGCAACACCGATCGCAGAGAAAATGGCAGATTTAAGCACTTATCTGTTGGTTGTATTGTGTGCGATTTTTTTAGAAAAATATCTGGTTACGATTACCGGATATGCGGCATTTCGTTATCTGATACCAGCGGCATGTGTTTTGTTTTTGATCAATCTGGCAGTCAATAATGAGACGATCAAGAAATTGGCAAGCAAGTTACTGATCTTTGGGCTGGCAATCTTTGTTGTGGTTCCTGCCAGTGTGAAGATGTCAGATCTGATCGAGAATACCTACCGGGAACAGATAGAAAGCGCCATGGAAGAGGCAAAGGATACACAAAATATTGTGGGTGATATCAATGATAGCGAGAAGGACAGTTCAACAGAATCTGCAAACGATATACAAGACAGTAGCCGGGGACGGTCTGCTGACAATGATGCAACATCCGATAGTGGAGTGCTCGGATTCTTAGATAAAGCAAAGGATGCAATCTCGGATGCGAAGGACAGCGTAAATGATGCCGTCAGCAATGTGGCTGTTTCATCGGAAGAATTGGTCAAAAAAGTTAAGAACACATTGAATCGTTTTATTGAGGCCGTAGCAGTTATGATCATTACTTCATGCGTGATCCCGATCCTGGTGTTGGTGTTCTTTTTCTGGCTGATTAAGATTTTATTAGAAGTAGACGTTACAAAGAGTAAGGTTGTGAGTGGTCTGTTTTCGTCTGCGGGAGAGCACAAAGAGTGATAAACAGGATAATGTACAATGATTATATCGCTTGAATGTTGAGTTGTAAGATGAATTGAATTCATGTATAGGAGAATATCTTGCATTTTTCTTTTGCGAAAATGTGGAGTACAATAAAAGCAATATGGTGTTTATTAAGAATTCTACATATAAGGAGGATAATATAATGGCAAGAAAAGTGGTATTAGCAGGAGCATGTCGTACGGCAATTGGAACAATGGGCGGAATGTTAAGTTCTATTCCAGCCCCGGATCTTGGAACGATCGTGGTGAAGGAAGCGTTGAAACGTGCAGGTGTGCAACCAGAGCAGGTAGATGAAGTATATATGGGATGTGTTATCCAGGCAGGATTAGGACAGAATCCGGCAAGACAGGCAGCAGTAAATGCAGGGATTCCGGTGGAGGTTCCGGCAACCACCATTAATGTGCTTTGCGGTTCCGGTCTTCATTGTGTGAATTTGGCAGCGAAGCTGATCGGTGCAGGGGATGCAGACATCATTGTTGCAGGTGGTATGGAGAATATGTCAAGAGCACCTTATCTGGTACAGGATGGTCGTTTTGGATACCGTATGGGTAATGCACCGATTGAGGATGCCATGATCCGGGATGCACTTACTGATGCTTTTGGCGGATATCATATGGGTATTACCGCAGAGAATATTGCAGAGGATTGGGGACTTACCAGAGAGCAGTTAGATGAGTTTGCTGCATGGAGCCAGCAGAAGGCACAGAAAGCAATCGAAGAGGGCAAGTTCAAGGATGAGATTGTACCGGTTGAGGTCAAACAGAAGAAGCAGACGGTTATCTTTGATACAGATGAAGGTCCAAGAGCCGGTGTTACGAAGGAGAGCATTTCCGGATTGCGTCCTGCATTTAAGAAGGATGGTGTTGTAACGGCTGCCAATTCATCCGGTATTAATGATGCTGCCGCAGCAATCATCGTCATGAGTGAAGAGAAAGCAAAAGAATTAGGTGTTACACCAATGGCTACTTGGATCGGTGGAGAGTTAGCAGGTGTAGAGCCTCGTATTATGGGAATTGGACCGGTAGCTGCAACGCGTAAGGTAATGGAGAAGACCGGATATCAGATCGGAGATTTTGATCTGATCGAGGCAAACGAAGCCTTTGCCGCACAGTCGGTTGCAGTAGGACAGGATCTTGGTTTTGATATGGATAAACTGAATGTAAATGGTGGTGCTATTGCACTTGGACATCCGGTGGGATGTTCCGGAACACGTATTCTCGTTACATTACTTTATGAGATGCAGAAGAGAAATGCACAGAAAGGTCTGGCAACCTTATGCGTAGGCGGTGGAATGGGAGCAGCCGCTATTGTAGAGAAGTATTAAGATATATCAAGACAATATAGATTGCATAGCAGATGCCGGGTGATGTGATGTCATCCGGCATCTTCGTGTTTGGAAATATACTATTTGGTGGATGCATAAAGTGATAAAATATGATATGATGTTTCGTAAACTTAGGAGGTAAGAGAGCTTGAACGAGAATTCGATATATAGGAAGGCATTGATGCTGGCAGTCCCGATGATGATCCAGAACGGGATTACCAATGCAGTGAGCCTTGTGGATAATCTGATGGTGGGAAGTCTCGGTACGGAAAGCATGACTGGGGTTTCTATTGTCAGTCAGTTGTTATTTGTATTTTTCTTGGCCATTTTTGGTGGGTTGTCGGGTCCCGGTATCTATGGAGCACAATATTTCGGAAGGGGTAACAAAGAGGGATACCAGAATGTATTCCGTTTGAAGATGTGGATTGCTGCAGCAATCACACTTGCTGGCATGGTGGCATTTATTATGGCAGGGAAGTGGATGATCGGTCTGTATCTGCATGGCAATGGTGGAGATATTGATGCACAGGAGACGATGCAGCATGGACTGGATTATCTGCATGTTATGCTGTGGGGACTGATTCCGTTTTCCATTACACAGGTATATGCAGGAAGTCTCAGGGAATTGGGAGAGAGCGTGAAGCCGATGATCGGTGGAATCTGCTCAGTGGTAGTGGATGTTGTATTTAACTATCTGTTGATCTATGGTAAATTTGGCTTTCCTCGGTTAGAAGTAAAAGGAGCAGCTATTGCAACCGTACTGGCAAGAATCGTGGAGATGACCGTTGTGGTATCCTGGACACATATCCGGATTGAAAAATATCCGTTTCTTCAGAATGTGTATCGGACTTTAGTGTTTCCGATGCAGGAGATGTGGATTGTTATACGCAAGGGTCTGCCGATTTTCTTCAATGAGTTTCTGTGGTCAGGAGGAATTGCAGCATTAACACAGTGCTATTCCATGAAGGGACTTCAGATTGTGGCCGGACTTAATATATCAAATGCAATCTGCAATTTGTTGAATGTAGTATTTGTAGCAATGGGAAATGCAGTCGGTATTCTGATTGGGCAGTATCTGGGAGCGTCCCGCTTTGAGGATGCAAAGAAAGGTTCTCATAAGCTGATGTGGTTTACGGCAGGGCTATGTGTTATTTTAACAGTGATATTAGTTTCGCTTTCGAAAGTATTTCCAATGTGTTATGATACTACGGAAGAGGTGCGGCAGTTAGGACAATGGTTTATCGTGATCACGGCATTATTCTTCCCGGTACAGGGCTTCCTGAATGTGTTGTATTTCACATTACGTTCCGGCGGTAAGACAATGATCACATTCTTATTTGACAGTGTGTTTACCTGGGTGGTAGCGGTAAGTCTGGCATTTGTTCTGTGCAAGTATACGGCACTTCCGATATTGGTGGTTTATACGATCATTCAGGCGGCGGATTTCATTAAGGTATCAGTAGGCTATGTGCTTGTGCGGAAGGGAATCTGGATCACCAATCTGGTAGAATGATAGAAACAGAGGTTTAACAGAGTTTTAACAAAAACGGTTTTGACATATGATGGATGGGGTGTTATACTCCAGCCGTATGTTAAGACAGATGGAGGTGATTTTTATGGATAGTTGTGATAGTCACGGGCGAAGTAACTGGTACGACGTATTGGATATGACTGGTTTTCGGATGATTGGATCCGTGTGGCTGCAACTATCCGTAAGAATTGCTGTGCAATAGATGCGGATAATTACAGACTGTATGCAGTAGGATCAAGAGAAGTTTTGATCCTGTAATTATCAGGTAAGATGAATAGAATGTCATGTCATAGATACACCGTATCAGAATCCGAGTCTATGTAAGAGAGTAACTCGTGGATTTAGGCGGTGTATTTTGATTTATAGGAAAGTTTGTCCTATAAAGCAAAAACGCTGCGCTAAGT
>HF987763.1 GCA_000431135.1 Clostridium sp. CAG:590 | reverse complement strand
TTGCTTCTAATAACATCATACAAGAATATAATGGAAAGCGACTATGGTAATGCATCACAACAAACGGAAATGAATAGCACAGAAGATAGTGAATTACCTACTCCTTCAGAGAAAGAAACACAAAATGATTTAGATAATGATATGAATAATGAGTTGGAAGAAAAAAACACAGATATGGAATCTGTAATATCTGAAAGTATATATAATTACGGTTTAAAATATTATCTGAATCGCTATTTATATGATCGTGAAACGAAATATTTGCAGACGTATTTGGAATATCTTGAATTAGAGGTCGCAGCCGGCAAAGAAATGTATGAGGTTGGAGATATTACAGAGGCAGATGTCAAAATGTATCAGGCTCAGAAGGCGATGGTTGAAGCACAGATTCAAGCGGCGAATAACCAGATTAGTTATAATGATCTGTTCCTGAATAAGAATCATTTGGATTATAGTGATTATGTCGTAAAAGAAGAAAAAGATATGAAAGAAATAGATTATTATATGGAACGGTACACTGGAAAAAATTATATGACAATTGCAGGGTATGTAACGACATATAATAATGCATTGGCATATATTAAAGCGAAAAAGGTGGAAATAGAAGCTTTGAATATGAAGTTGGATTCTGCAAAACTCTTATATTCGAATGGTGAAATATCAAGAGTGGAAATGAAACAACAAGAAGCGGGTCTTGCAAAGGCACAATATGAATTGGAGCAGTATTATGTTGAAATGAATCAGGCATATATAAATCTTATTACATATTGCAATTAAATGATGGTATCCCCATTGTACCTTAATTCTGTTAAGCTAAAATCTGTTAATATGCACAAAAATATGGCATTTACTTATGATATTTAAGTGAAAATGAGAAAAAGTGCAAAAAAAGTAAAAAAAGGACTTGATTTTTTTAATCGGCTGGAGTATAGTACAACTATCGAAAGCGAATACGGGAAAGTAAAGGACAAGGGTGTTCTCAGATAGGAGAATACCCTTTTTTTATGAGAATACAAGCCCCTGGTTCGCAGATAAAAGAGAGGAAAGGAAGTATTATCTTATGAGTGAAAAGGTGAATGTAGCAGAGATCTTCGGATCTAACGTATTTAATGATGCAGCAATGAAAGAACGCTTGCCAAAGGCGGTTTATAAAGAGCTTAAGAAGACCATTGAGTTAGGAACAGAATTGAATCCTGCAATTGCAGATACTGTTGCAAACGCAATGAAAGACTGGGCAATCGAAAAAGGAGCAACACATTATACACATTGGTTCCAGCCGATGACAGGAATCACGGCCGAGAAACATGATGCATTTATCAATCCAACTTCAGATGGTAAAGTATTGCTTGAGTTTTCCGGTAAGGAATTGATCAAAGGTGAGCCGGATGCTTCTTCATTCCCATCTGGTGGACTTCGTGCTACAAACGAAGCAAGAGGATATACAGCCTGGGATTGTACATCACCGGCATTTATCAAAGAGTCAGCAGACGGAAGTACCATTCTTTGTATTCCAACTGCATTTTCTTCTTACACAGGAGAGGCATTGGATAAGAAGATTCCATTACTTCGTTCTATGGAAGCAGTCAATAAGCAGGCACTTCGTATCTTAAGATTATTTGGTAACACAACAGCTACCAAGGTTACAACATCTGTTGGACCGGAGCAGGAATACTTCTTAGTAGATAAAGAAGATTATGCAAAGCGTAAAGACTTAATCTTCACAGGACGTACCTTATTTGGTGCAATGCCACCAAAGGGACAGGAATTGGACGATCATTATTTTGGTACCGTAAGAGAGAGAGTTCTTTCTTATATGAATGATCTGAACATCGAGTTATGGAAGTTAGGTATTACAGCTAAGACACAGCATAATGAAGTAGCTCCTTGCCAGCATGAGTTAGCTCCAATTTATGGAACAACCAATGTTGGAACAGATCATAACCAGTTAGTTATGGAGACAATGAAGAGAGTTGCAGAGCGTCATGGTCTTGCATGTCTGTTACATGAGAAACCATTTGCTGGTGTCAATGGTTCCGGTAAGCACAACAACTGGTCAATGGGAACAGATGATGGTCAGAACCTGTTAGAGCCGGGTAAGACACCTCATGAGAATGTACAGTTCTTATTGTTCTTAGTTGCTATCTTGAAAGCAGTTGATGAGCATGCAGATCTGTTAAGACTTTCTGCTTCTTCCGCAGGTAACGACCATAGATTAGGAGCAAATGAGGCACCTCCGGCAATCATTTCTGTATACTTAGGTGAGCAGTTGGATGACGTATTGAAACAGTTGGATACAACAGGTGAAGCTACCAGTTCATTACAGGGTAAAACATATGAGTCAGGTGTTACAACACTTCCATCCTTTATGCAGGATGCAACCGATCGTAACCGTACATCACCATTCGCATTTACCGGTAATAAGTTTGAGTTCCGTATGGTTGGTTCTACACAGTCTATCGCTACACCAAATACGATTTTGAATACGATCGTGGCTGATTCACTTTGTGAGATCGCAGATGAATTAGAGAAGGCTGATAACTTCGATATGGCTGTACATGATAAGATCAAAGAGTTGATTGCAAAGCATAAGAGAATTATCTTCAACGGCAACGGATATTCTGAGGAATGGGTTGCAGAGGCAGAGAGAAGAGGACTTCCAAATATCAAATGCTTGGTTGATGCAGTATCTGCATTTACCAATGAGGATAACATTGCAATGTTTGAGAAGTTTGCGGTTCTTAGCAAGGCTGAGATGGAATCCCGTGCAGAGATCTATTATGAGAACTACGCAAAACAGATCAATATCGAAGCAAAGACAATGCTTGATATGGCTAAGAAGCAGATTGTTCCGGCTGTTATGGAATACTCAGCAGATATGGCTAAGGGTGTCAATGATCTGAAGGCTGTTGGCGTGGATACATCCGTACAGGAGGGTATTCTTAAGGATATCGCAACAGAGTTGAAAGCAATGACTGTAGCAGTTGCTAAGTTAGAGAAGTTAGATGAAAAGGCAATTGACTTAGAGGATGATATGGAGAAGGCAGCAAGATGTTTCCATGATGAAGTCTTCGCAACTATGGAGGAAGTTAGAACTCCTGCTGATAAGTTGGAAGCACTTGTGGATAAGAAGTATTGGCCATTCCCACAGTACGAGGATCTGTTGTTCTACGTATAATAGATATTTTCAAAGAGTATATAAGTATAGAAAGAACCTGTCACATTATGTGGCAGGTTCTTTTCAATGAAGGCTTTGTGATGAAGATGTGTATTATTATGGAATATAATAAAAACTGCTACGGAGTGTAACAGTTTTGAAGACTATATATGTTATCAGTTATTCGTCCGGCGTATCTACCAGATAATTGTTCAGATTATTGGAAATCGTGGTAAGGGCTTTATAGAAGATCTTAATTTCCTCAGTGGTGAGACCGTTGCTGCCGGCTTCTACGGCGGTTGAAGCTAATGTATCAATCTTGCAGGCGGTTTCCTTTCCCTCTTTTGTGAGAATGAGAGGTGCGCGGTATTTCTTATTATTGTTACTTGTGACCAGCCCACGTTTCACTAATTCGGAAACCGTACGGGATATTGCGGCTTTGTCTTCCCCGCAGAGCTGACTCAGTTGTGTGATGGTTAATCCTTCCGGGTTCCGGTTTAATTCAAACATACACATTGCATAGGTTCCGCGCAGTTCAAAGCCTGACATTTCCTGCATCTTAATTCGTTGTAAATTCTTATATATCTGTGTAATGGTGGTTGTAAATAATTCAAAACGATCGATCATGATAGTCCCCCAATATATCGCTATAATTAAATGTTGATTTGTCAACAGGATATAGAATAACAGATAGAGGTTGTTTTGTCAATGAAAAGGGCTAGGGAATGGTAAGTTGACACAACATATTGAAAAAAGTAAAATGGCAGAAGAAACTTGTTAGAATAGATTGAGGTAATGATATATTTTATAAAGGAAGGTATGCATGATGCTAAGGGACAATGATTTAAGAGAATGTTTACACCGGATCGATCACAAAGGTTATCCGGCGTATAAAGATACAAGGGGACAATATCAATTTGCAGGATATATATTATCGATTGACCATGTGCAGGGAGATCCGTTTGCTGCACCGTCAAAAGTTAGTGTGATCGTAAGTGGAAGACAGGCAGCATTTCGTCCGGAGCTATATAATACATCATGGAAACGGATTGCATTAGAGGATGCAATATTACGGAAACTTGCGGGAAAGGTACGCAATTATTCTTTTAAAGCAAAAGGTTCCGGAAAGAGTGGACTACTCAATGTAAGTACTCCGGGACAGGAGATATTACAACGCAGCGCATGTATGATAGATGAAAAGGACGGATCGGTTACTGTACGGATGGAAGTTGGATTTCCGGCAAATGGGAGAACAATTAATGCGAAGGAATTGGAGAAGATTCTGTTTGAGTTTCTTCCGGTTTGTGTGAAACAGACTTTGTATGCGGGTGCCTATACACCGGAAGAGTTGCAGAATGCTGCGGATCTTGCGGAAGATCAGCATTATATCCGTGAACAGTTGACAGAACAGGGTTTGGTGGCATTTGTAGCAAATGGAGCGGTATTACCACGAAAGTCAGGAGTATCAATGCTTCCAATGAAAGATGCGGTAACATTTCAGTCGCCAGACAGCATGGAAGTTACGATGGATCTTCCACATAAGGGAAAGATAAAGGGAATGGGAATCCGTAAAGGGGTAACGTTAATTGTGGGCGGCGGCTATCATGGCAAGTCTACGTTACTGAAAGCATTAGAACTAGGTGTATATAATCATATTGCAGGAGATGGAAGAGAATATGTGATCACAGATGATTCGGCTATGAAGCTGCGGGCAGAGGATGGAAGAAGTATACAGAATGTAGATATTTCTATGTTTATCCGCAATCTTCCAAATGGAAAAGATACACTTTCTTTTTATACAGAGGATGCCAGTGGAAGCACGTCGCAGGCGGCGAATACAGTAGAAGCGATCGAGATGGGTTCTTCTGTGTTTCTGATTGATGAAGATACGAGTGCGACGAATTTCATGATACGGGATGAATTGATGCAACGGGTTGTGCAGCGGGATGTGGAACCGATCATTCCATTTATTGACCGGGTACGGGAATTGTATGAAAGCTATGGAATCTCCACAATCTTAGTTGCGGGAAGCTGTGGATCATATTTTCATAAGGCAGATACAATCTTACAGATGAACCGGTATGAACCGATGGAGATTACGGCATTTGCCAAAAAGGAGGCGGAGAGTTTTCCAATGCCAACAGAACAAGTACTTCATTCGGATAAACCGGATATGAAGCGTATTGTTAAGGCGGATATTGCATTTCAAAAAGACAATCGGATTAAGATGAAGACGATGGGAAAGGATGGAATCTCAATCAATAAAGAGACAGTAGATCTGCGCTATGTGGAACAGCTTGTGGATGTGGAACAGTTAAATGCATTGGTATGTATTCTCAAATATATGAAGCTGCATGTTTTTGAGGGAAAGACAACGTTACAGGCTGGCGTGGAGAAATTATATCAGCAGATGGAGAAGAAAGGTTTTGCGGCATTTTGCGGAAATGCAGTGCCGGGGAATATGGTACTGCCTAGAAAACAGGAGATCTATGCAATGCTGAATCGGTGCCGTAATTTGATAAAAATGTAGATGTTGAATATAGGTTATTCATTGTTTGTAAGGCAGATATATGGTACAATATAATAGATGTTACGGGATGAAGACTTTTTTGATTATGGGAGAAAAGTCGGATATGTTTTGGGAGGTATGTGATTATGGAATCAAGTGGAATGAAAGTGTACAACAACAATGAAATGCTGGCGTGGGTAGGGAATTTTGCGGATCGAATGGAGGTAAGTCCGGAGAAGATTAAGATTTTGAACATTTGTGGCAAGAAGAAGAACGTATTGCCGACGATCGAGACACATAAGAGAGTTATGATCTTTGCAGATGAGAGTCAGCCGGAGCTGTTTTATGAATTGTGGGAAGGCGGCTATGGTGATTATGACATGTGGCTTGGTAAGGGCGTTGCAGCAAGTGACGAAGTCGAGACATGCAAAGTCAAAGAGATGATGGACTGCAAGATTGCGGAACCTACGGTTATATTTATTATCAATGAGAATACAAGAGAGGCATCGCGGTATGGTATTAAGAATGAGTTCTTTTCCAAAGGCTCTGTCAATTATGTAGGTCATGAGATTCGTGCCGTGATCATGAATATGCTTTCATGTGATGTGGGAGATACAATCTGTATTGTCAGTGGCGAGAGTATAGCCATTGAAGCTGCGATTGAAGCAAGTGAGGGAACGATCATCGCAGTAGAACCGGATGCGAGAGACATGCGTGCTTTGCAGGATAATGTCAGCAAGTTTGGAGTTCATAATATTGAGATCATTTCCGGTGTGACCAAGGAGAACATGGCAAATGTTCCAACACCGAGACTGGCATTTATTGTTGCATCCAAGCGGTTAGAGGATGAGATCAGGACGTTGCTGGAAGTGAATCCGAAAATGCAGTTCATTGTATATACCTTAGAGCTGAATATGTTAGTAAATATTAAGAACATTTTTGCAAAATATCATATCGAAGATACAGAAGTACTGCAGATTTCAGTATCTAAGACTGACAAGAGAAGTGTGATGGTTGCACAGCCATCGCCGTGGATGATCAGTGGAACACCGGCAGATTAATATATATTTGCATAGAATAGCAGACAATTTCACATATTAAGATAAGAACAAACTGTCACATAAGATAAGATAGATATTTTCCTTATGTGGCAGTTTTTTATGTTAAAGAAAATGAGGTGAAATGATGCAGCAAGGTAAACAAAGTATTGCGTTTGAACGACCGGTGTATATTATGTCTGCGGCTTGTATGGTAGGACCGAAAGAAGGAGAAGGACCTTTAAAGGATACATTTGATGTGGTGGTGGAAGATGCTACCTTTGGTAAGGATTCCTGGGAAGAGGGAGAAAGTGAGATGATGAAACAGACTTCGTTGCTGGCGTTGCGTAAGGCAAAGATTAAGACGGAGGATGTGCGATATCTCTTTGCGGGTGACCTGCTAGGGCAGTTGATTGCAACAACATTTGGTGTAAAGGATTTTGATATTCCGTTATTTGGATTGTATGGAGCCTGTTCTACGATGGGAGAAGCACTTTCTCTGGGTGCGATGACGGTACATGCAGGATATGCAGACACGGTGCTTGCTACGGCGTCCAGTCATTTTGGCGGGGCAGAAAAGCAATTTCGATTTCCGTTAGAGTATGGTAATCAAAGACCAATGTCATCCACGTGGACAGTGACAGGCTGTGGCGCTTTCGTATTGTCAAAAGAGTATGGGGATGTCATGATAAATGGCATTACTACCGGAAAAGTGGTCGATTATGGGGTGAAAGATTCTTTGAATATGGGTGCCTGTATGGCGCCTGCTGCCGCAGATGTGATCTATCAGCATTTTAAGGATTTTGGCTGCCGTCCGGAAGAATATGACCGGATTGTTACAGGCGATCTTGGCAGTGTGGGAAAAGAAATATTATGTAAACTATTAAAGGATCAGGGATATGACATATCAAATGTGCATATGGATTGTGGAATGGAAATCTATGATGATCCGGAACAGGATACACATGCGGGTGGTTCCGGATGTGGCTGCTCCGCTGTAACACTTGCCGGCAAACTTTTAAAGGAGATCCGGGAAGGCGTGATTAACAAAATATTGTTTGTTCCAACAGGGGCATTGTTGTCCACAGTCAGTTATAATGAAGGAAAATCCGTGCCGGGAATTGCGCATGCAGTTGTGATTGAAAAAAGGAAAAAAGCCTGAATTATTGCGTTGTAGAAAAGGAGATGAAATATATGGCTTATATAAAAGCATTTGTGATAGGTGGATTGATCTGTGCGATGGCTCAGATTTTGATGGAGAAAACGAAATTAATGCCGGGAAGAATTATGGTTATTTTGGTGTGTACGGGAGCAATTCTCGGAGCCTTGCAGATATATGAACCATTTCTTGACTTTGCGGGAAGCGGAGCTTCCGTGCCGCTGACCGGATTTGGATATAATCTTTGGAAGGGGATTAAAGAGGCGGTCGATCAGGATGGATTTATTGGACTTTTCCGGGGCGGTTTCAAGATGGCGGCGGTCGGAACATCGGCAGCGTTGATTTATGCCTATATTGCATCGCTTATCTTCCAGCCCAAAATGACCAAATAATTTATACCTTTGCACAGCATAAGTAACGGACGTGCGAAATATT
>HF987762.1 GCA_000431135.1 Clostridium sp. CAG:590 | reverse complement strand
AATTAAGCATTATACTGCATAATCCGTCAGATTGCAAGAACATTTTATGACTATTCAGCCTTTAAAATGATTGCAGATATCTTCGGTACCTGAATCGCCAACTGGTTATTCTCTACCGTATGATATGCCGGTTCCAATACATATCCTTCTTCACTCGTCAGCATAAGCCGGCGCAACGTATCACCATTCACCATGCCAAGACGATCCACAGCCAGATTCAATTGAACTTCTTCATAATTATTATTCAGAATAACTATAATCTTGTCATTCCGGTCAAATCTGCCATATGCCACAACTTTGTGTGCCCCATGCAGGAACATAATGGATCCGCGTTTTAACACTTCATTCTCACGATGAATCCGGATAATATCCCGGTGGAACAGGATCAGATCTCTGTCCTCGCTTCCCCATGGGTAACCTCTCCGGTTATCCGGATCCGTCCAGCCGCAAAGTCCGGCTTCATCACCATAATAAATGGTCGGTGCACCTGGCCATGTCATCTGGAACACAACCGCTTCCCTCAATACTCCCTTATTCACATTCTCATTAGCCGCCTCCGGACCTAGTGTATGTGTACGTCCCACACGCCGGTTCGTACGGGTCAGGAAACGCGAATGATCATGGTTCGACAACTCATTCATTGCCACTTCCAAAGACTGCCGATGAAAACGACTCATATGATGCCGCATAGATCCGATAAATGCATCCGGATTACCTAACAGATCTCCACGGAATTCATCGGAATGCTTCTCGACACCCGTTAAGAACCAGGTAATCGGCTCCATAAAAGCATCATAGTTCATAACCGTATCCCATTGATCCCCTTGTAACCAGTTATATGGATCTCCATAATGCTCAGCTAAAATAATCGCATCCGGATTGGCTTCTTTCACTACTGCACGGAAGTCTCTCCAGAATTTGTGGTTAAACTCCTCCGAATGTCCCAGATCTGCTGCAACATCTAATCTCCATCCATCTACGTTATACGGCGGCGATACCCATTTCTTACCGACACGCATTATATAATCATACAGTTCCTCAGAGCCCTCATAATTCAGCTTCGGAAGCGTATCATGCCCCCACCAGCCATCATAACTTTCATTATACGGCCATGCATTCTCATCATAGAACTTAAAGAAGCTGCGATACGGACTATCTGCTGCCGGATAGGCACCCTTTTCATACCCTTCCTGATTCTCATAGATCAATTCACGATCCAGCCACTTGTTAAAAGACCCACAATGATTGAACACACCATCTAAGATAATCTTCATGCCCCTGCGGTGAATCTCGCTTACCAGCTCCTCAAACAACTGATTACTTGCTTCTAAGTTCTCTTTGTTCGTCACACGGTCTATATATCTGGTCGAATTCTTATTAAATGTATCTCCATCCGCCAGACATGTACCCTCGTCATGTACAATCTTACCGAAATGCGGATCAATATAGTCATAATCCTGAATATCATATTTATGATTCGATGGGGAAACAAAGATTGGATTCAGATAGATTACCTCGACACCAAGATCCTGTAGATAATCCAATTTGTTCATAACACCTTGCAGATCACCACCATAGAAACAACGAACATCCATCGCATCCGGATACTTGTTCCAATCCGTCACCCGACGTGTATAATCCCCAATATAATGGTATTCATTATCTAGCACATCATTGCCCGGATCTCCATTACAGAACCGATCCACATAGATCTGATAGAACACTGCACCCTTTGCCCAATCCGGTGTCTCAAATCCCGGCATAATGCAGAAATTATAATCCGGATTGATATCTAACTGTACCCCTAACTTATTGTAATAACATATCGCATTGCCTGACACAATCTCAAAATAATATTCTACTCTATCTTCTGTAAGTGCCGGTATCGTCACTTCATAATAATCAAATCTCTGGTCACGCTCACCCACTACCATCTGGTAACGCTGTCCGTCACATATTACATATACTGCATCTGCATTAAACTTAGCCGTACGGAACTTTAATTTGACCTGATCCCCTACTTTCGGTTCCGCAGGAATCCGATAATCGCGTGTTCCATCGCAAAACAATGAATCTGAACGGATTGCCGGCTTGTTCTGAAATGCATATATCTGCACTTTCTGTGCTTTTGAAAAATTCTTGAACGAGTAACCCATGTCTTCCTCCACCACAACAGATATTCTGTTACTTACAATTTCTATACAAATTCATATCCCAACTGTTGCTTAATCTATTCCACATCAAAAAAATATCGTCTTTTTCTATTTTACCCCATTCCCCCTGATATGGCAACGAAAAATCATCAAAACTACCTTCACATAAAGTAAAAAGGACAGCCAACGCTCGACTGTCCTTTTCTGGAGAAGGTATTTTTTTGTTACTTATGGGGTGTAGCAAAAAAACTATATAATGTATTGGGGGGGTTACAAGTATTATTATACTTATTTTACCTTGAAAGTGTTCACAAACAATTTTTTATTTTGGAGTATCTTTTGTGCATTTCGTCAAATTCGATTGTTCACAATTACCAAGAGCACTCCATTTTTGTTGATATTGTTTATTTAACAACTATCCGTAAGGCAATTTAGCCAAATGTACTATGGTGTTACACCCTCTCCATCATCAAATAACGCTTCAAATTCTTCTCTGTCAATTCTTTCTTTCTCTAATAACAATGCAGCACATTTGTGAAGAACGTTAACATGCTCTTCCAGAATTCTTCTGGCATCTGCATAACATTCATCAATAATACGCTTAACTTCTTTGTCGATGGCAGAAGCAGTCTGCTCGCCAAGCATTCTCTGATGTCCGATATCTCTTCCGACAAATGTCTCTTCTTCATTATCGGTCTCATAGTTGATCAGACCCAGTTCATCCGACATACCATATTTGACAACCATTGCTCTTGCTGCAGCAGTTGCCTGCTTAATATCCTGGGATGCACCAGTTGTAATATCATCCATGATCATCTCTTCTGCAATACGTCCACCAAGACTCACCTTAATGTCCTGTAAGATCTTACCCTTCGTATTAAACACATTATCATTCTCCGGAAGCGGCATTGTATAGCCGGCTGCCCCCTGTCCGGTCGGGATGATAGATACTGCATATACCGGTCCGACTCCTTCTAACACATGGAATAAAATTGCATGTCCGGATTCGTGATATGCCGTAATCTTGCGCTCTTTTTCCGGAACAACACGGGATTTTCTCTCTGTTCCGATTCCAACTTTGATAAAGGCTTTGTCTACATCTTCTTTGATGATATATTTACGGTTATCCTTTGCCGCATTGATCGCTGCCTCATTCATCAGGTTCTCAAGATCTGCTCCCGCAAAACCTGCTGTTGTTCTGGCAATCTCATGCAGATTCACATCTTCGCTCAACGGCTTGTTCTTTGTATGAATCTTCAAAATGTCTTCTCTACCCTTAACATCCGGTCTTCCGACAGAGATCTTACGATCAAATCGTCCCGGACGAAGAATTGCCGGGTCAAGAATATCCACACGGTTCGTTGCTGCCATTACAATAATTCCTTCATTGACAGAGAAACCATCCATCTCTACCAGCATCTGATTCAGTGTCTGCTCTCTCTCATCATGACCACCGCCAAGTCCGGAACCTCTTCTACGTGCTACGGCATCAATCTCGTCAATAAATACAATACATGGTGCATTCTTCTTCGCCTCAGCAAACAGATCTCTTACACGGGACGCACCGACTCCGACAAACATTTCCACAAAATCAGAACCGGAAATGGTGAAAAACGGTACATGTGCTTCGCCGGCAACCGCTTTGGCAAGCAAAGTCTTACCGGTTCCCGGAGGACCAACCAACAGAATTCCTTTTGGAATTCTTGCACCCAGCTCAATATATTTATTCGGACTCTTCAGGAAATCTACAATCTCTTCCAAATCCTCTTTTTCTTCTTTCAGACCTGCCACTTCATTAAATGTGATCTTATTGTCACCATCATTCGTCATCTTCGCACGACTCTTACCAAAGTTCATCATGGAACCGCCACCGCTGCCGGCATTCTGCATACCTGCGAACATCATAACAACGACGATCATGGCAATCAGACCTAACGCATATGGCAACATCTTCTCAATCATGCTCGGCCGCACCACGTCACTCATCTCAAAGCCGACATTCACATCATTGTCCTCAGACAACGTATTATACAACTCCTGGAATTCCTTCACATCCGTAACATAAAAGCGGACAAGACTGCGATCCTTCATGGTAATCTCTACCGTACCGGTTGGAACTTCCGCATTCTGCTGCACATAGACCGAAGCTATATTGCCATCTTTGAAATCCTTTGAAAACTCTGTCTCTGTGTAGCTTAAGTCTACATTCTGATTTCCACCCTGTAATAAGTAAAACACGCCAAAGATCAAGGCAAACAATATCACATAAGAAATCAGACTTCTTTTCAGATTTCTGTTCATTCTCATTAATCTCCTTTATATCACTCTTGCACAACCACACCAATATATGGAAGATTCCGATGTTTCTGTGCATAATCAAGACCGTATCCCACCACAAATTTGTCCTCAATAACAAATCCGCAGTAATCAACGTCTATATCTGCCGTTCTTCTGTCCGGCTTATCTAACAATGTAATAATCTTAAGAGTCTCCGGTCCCCGTGCTCCCAACAGCTTCTTAAGATGAAACAACGTATTACCCGAATCAACAATATCCTCAATGATCAATACATTCTTACCTTCAATATCCTCATCCAGTTCTTTTTTAATTGTAATATTGCCAGCGGAAACCATACCATCGCCATAAGAAGAGACCGACATAAAATCCATCGTCACAGGAACCGTTATTCTCTTTGCAAGCTCACACGCAAAGAAAATACTGCCTTTCAAAATAATCACCAAATGAAGCTCTTTGCCCGCATAATCACGGTTCAACTGGTTCGCAAGTTCACAGATCCGGGCATCTACCTTCTCTTCCGAAATCATCTCATCAATATGATAGTTCATCGCTTACTCCTTCGTATCTCAATTCTAATATATATTGTGTATTTGCATATACCCGATATCCCTCGCTTCTCCGGACTCCGACAATCCATAAAATGTCATTATCGCACGCAATAACCGGCACATCCATTCTCTGTTTCTCCGGTATCTTTGCATCAATAAAATACCGCCGCAGTTTCTTTCGGTTGCCATCTTCATCAATCGTCAGATAGTCGTTTTCCATTGGTTTTCGAATATACAACGTATTCTTTATTGTATCACAACCAAAGAATTTCGTATAGTTATTTTTAGAATTTCTAATATTGATCAATAAATTCTCCCTATCATCCTCTGACATCTTCTGAAAATCCAGCATTGTTGCTGACAATATACTTCCATTATCGAGAACATACCGTTGTGCTTCTCCATATTTCAAGGTATTCAGATCAAGAATCTGTATCATTCCCTGATCATGTTCCGTCTCCTTTTCAAAGCATTTCCCAATTATCAGTTTTTCATACGAAGTAACTGCCCGTACACCATAAGGCAGCATACATATTTTCCCGGTCTGTCCATCTAGCAGCTCATCCACCGCCTGCACATGAACGGTTGTAATATCCTTTTTGTGTTCGCCCGCCATGCAGATCAACCGGTACAATACCGAGCGGATCAATACCTCCTCCTGCTGCCGCAACTGCTTACGGTCTAACACATAATTCCCCTGTACATTCTGTTCTACATTCTGCTCTATGTAGGCATTGACCATGCTTTGCAGAAAATTCTCATACTCCGATGCCTGTTTTGCAAATTCTGCAATATGCAAAACAGCCTGAGCATTGATACTTTGCAGCTCTGGAAGTACTTTGTTTCTCAAGCGGTTTCTGGAATACGCATTCTCCCTGTTTGTGTCATCCTCATTCCACGCCTCTTGTTTTCGTGCGACATATGCTGTCAATTCTTCTTTTCTGCAATCAAGAAATGGACGTATCATCTTATATATGCTGCCGCTTTGTGCATCCTTCCATTCACTGACCGGAAGCATCCCCCGCATACCTGCAAGCTGACTTCCCCGTATCAGATGAAACAATACCGTCTCTGCCTGGTCATCCATGTGATGGGCAACTGCTATCGTTCCTGCATTTACCTGTTGTGCCACCTCGGCAAAATGACGATAACGGCATATCCGTCCCATCTCTTCCTCTGACATCTTTTCCTGCTTTGCAAGTTCCGGAACATCATCATAAAACACATAGCAGGGAACTTCTAATCTCTCACACAGGCCACGGACGGCCTTCACATCCTGCTCTGCCTCTTTCCGAATGCCGTGGTGAACATGTACCACATGCAGCGTCAGATCCCATTCTTTTTGCACCTCAGAAAGCATCAAAAGGAGTGCAACCGAATCTACACCTCCGGATACCCCCAGTACAATGCGATCACCCTTGTCTACCATATGATGTTCCATCATATATTGTCGTACTTTCTCCGTCATTTTATCTCCTTCACGTCCGAATTCCGGCAGGCATATATTAATTCTTATCGTTCCCACACACCAGCCACTAAAATCGTGCTGTCATCCCGCATCTGTCCTCTTTGCATGGATACGATCTCCTGCATGATCATATCTGCCATTTTCTGTGCATTGTTCGTATCCGCATTTGCGATCAGATCTGCAAGATACGTTTCTTTATTCTCAAACAGAATACTGTCCAATACCCCGTCACTTACCATTACAATAATATCCCCATGATATAGCTTTCTCTCGCAGGTGTCAAATTCTACCTGTTCAAGCACTCCTACCGGAAGCGATGTGGAACGGATACACTCCACCTGCCCTTTTCTCCGTATAAATGTTGTCGAAGCACCAAGTTTCACAAAATCCGTCATCCCGGTGTACAGATCCAACACCGTAAGATCTAATGTCGAGCTGGTCCTGCCATTATCTAAAAAACTGATACAGGAATTCAACAATTCAATCGCCAGTCCCCGCCCAAATCCTGCCGAAAGCAATTGTTCTAACAATTCCACAACCTGACCGCTTTTCGTATTCGCAGTCTCTCCACTTCCCATACCATCAGATATCATCAAAACCGCTTTCCCATTTTCCAGCCGGATCACCGAAAAATTATCTCCGCAAAGCGCCTCCCCACTTCGGTTACACCGCACAATCCCGGTTGTCAGCATATACTCCGCCTGCTCCGTAAATGCAAACCTGCTTTCCCTTCTGCTGACCGCATCTTCCGCTCGTTCTACACATACCATTTCTTTACCGACAATGCCGCAAAGTGCCTGCGCCATCTTCTTTCCCGTAACCACCTTTTCTTTGTCCAGATAACAACTCAGATATACTTTTAAACGCTGCTCTGCATCCTTTACCATAACCGCTTTCGTCACATTGACTCCCATTCTGCTAAACCGTGCCGTTACCCTGCATTCAAACACTTCTATCTGCAAAGAACGCTCTGACAGCGTAACCGGAAATGTCTGGATCACTTCCCCGATCTGTCCCAACTGCCGGATAAAATTGTGTCGCAGTTCTGCCAGCCGGTTACTCTGTGATTCGACCGCATTTAGCAGCGAAATACCATCTCCGCTCAGATACATATTGCTCAATCCGTTCGGAAGATCCTGTGCCTGCTCCTCCTGCTCCGATAATATCTTTTCCATCGCAACAAATGCCTGTCCAAACTTCTCGATCCGCTTCCGGCTCGCTTCCTGAATCAGGATATCCTGCGATAAGGCTGTCACATCCTCCTTCCTTATCGGAACACGCTTCAGCCATACAGAAGGTGTCAGCAGAAACAAAACGGATACTGCTACTGCCCCTGTCAAGGATGCGGCTTCTAACAATGCGTGGTGATATAATACCCCCAGCAGCAGATAACCGGCAAAATAGGACAAAAGCACTCCGGGTTTGCCAAGTTCTTTCATGATCACGGCAAGGCTTGCCAACAGGATCATAACGGCAAGATACGATACATCCCCCATTCGGAATGCAAGTACCAAACCGGTAATGCTTCCCGTTGCAATACCGATACTTCCGTCAAACCGGTAAGTGTTATAAAGGAGCAGATAACCACAGATAACAAACAAGACAGAAAATGCTCCTTTTCCCGCCGGACAGCCAAACAACGCTGTTGCCAATAATGCAAATATACCCACAAAACGTTTGTTGTCTGCAAACATTCTCCCCGTTCCCGAACGGAGTGCCGTCATGCCCTGCTGGAAGATCAGAACGGAACAGCCACATAAGATTGCTTCTAACAATGTGTAGATCACACTGATCTCCTTTCCTGTGATCAGAAATTGATAAGGCATACTGACTGCCCACAGGACACCGCCGCTCGCCAGTGCAATCTGATAATTATTTGCAAAGATCTTACTGCGATCCGTACTCTTTAACATACCAAGTAAAAATACGAGCACCAGTCCATATCTGATCATGGCAGCTCCATCCATATAACTTGCCACCCCAAGCATTAAAGCTATAAATATTCCAAATGAACTCTGTTCCTGTAAGTACGCCGCCATAAAAAATGGCACAACAAAAGGATACATTCCAAACAGGCAGCATCTTGCTACCAGAAATGCAAGGATATGTATCCCCAAATATTCTATCTTATATCGCATATTGCATTCCTCCCACTATCTCTAGTGGGACAGAGTATAACAGATTCCTTGTCCGCAATCTGTCAGTTTGCCACGAATATATCCGCAACTTCCGACACCTTTTACGGTTATGTTCTGCGATCATTTATTCCCAGGTTCGATCAATATCTCATCCGGATACACCAGACCAAGTTTGTTCTTTGCAATATCTTCCATATATTTCTTTGTCTGCATATATTTCTCTAATGCTTCCAGGTCTTTTGTCCGTTGTTCCTCCTCTTTGATCTGGCTTTCCAGTATCTCCTGCTTCTTTGTAAGTTCTCCACTTTGTTTTTTCAAAGATGCGGAGCGGATTCCCACACAGACAACAAACACGATCACGACAACTACGATCAACGGAAGTCCTTTTTTCATTTTCTTTTTTCTCTTACGACGTCTGCTCATTTGATCACCCGTTTCTCATTTATCTACTCTTTACTGCCATTTTAACCTCTGCCAACGCTTTTTTCAATGTTTTTATCACAGACCGCTTCATAGACACGATCGGTCTGACCACCAACCCCACCCCTTTTTTCCAGCAGGGTACGATCTTATCCGCCAGAAACATCAAAATTCTGCTTATGGTAAGCATATAGATCAATACACCCAGAAACATCCCCAAAAAGGCATATCCCCTCAATGCTCCACGATTATAATAAAACAGTGTCCGGAATACCATCCATGCCGTAAACATCCAGAAAGCAAGATCTTCTATATCCACGACAATCTCTTTATGAGGAATCAGCATCCGAAAAATACGCACACCGTCATATACCAGTGCTAACACCGCTCCTAACAGCAAACACACCACAAACAACTCTGCCTCGGCATATATCAAATCCGCCATGCACTCCCCTTACTTAAACAGGCGGTTGAACAATCCATTTTCACCTTTCATGCCCGGCTTAAGATCGGAATATGTAAAGGAATCCACCCTGCCGTCCACTTCCACTTCTCCTTTTTCCAAGGTCAACTTTGTTACGTTCAGATCGGTTCCCTTTATCAGCAGCACCCCTTGTTCCGTTTCTAACAATACTTCATTCGGATCAAAGGAAATCACTGCGTTCACTCCCGTGATCACTCCTGCCCCTCTGTTGTTCAATGTAATCTTATGAGACTTTCCGTTTCTTACCTCTTCCATGTTCTGTTCACCCTCCTGTCAAACTTTACTTGATGTATTGTATGTTGTACAGGAGATAAAAATACCAGTTTTCCTACAGGTATGTGAACATGTCTTTTGCATCCTCTTTTTTTGTAGATTCCACAATTGCTGTTACTTCTACCGCAACCGTCTTATTGCCAAACTCAATATCAATGCGATCCCCGACTTTCACATCCGTTGACGCCTTCGCAACACGGTTATTCACCATAACCCTTCCTGCGTCACAGGCATCATTTGCCACCGTTCTTCTCTTAATCAGACGGGACACCTTCAAATATTTATCTAATCTCATATATCCCTCCATAAAACGAAATAAGGCTGTTGCAAATGCAACAGCCCTCACCTTCAACAAATCTTAATTATTTGTTTACAACATCCTTTAAAGCCTTACCAGCTTTGAACTTAGGAGCCTTTGAAGCTGCAATCTTCATTGTCTCGCCAGTCTTAGGATTTCTTCCCTCTCTAGCTGGTCTGTCAACTACTTCAAATGTTCCGAATCCAACTAACTGAATCTTCTCACCCTTTGTTAATTCTTCTGCTACTACATCTGTGAATGCCTTTAAAGCTTTCTCTGCATCTTTCTTAGATAATTCTGTCTTCTCAGCCATAGCTGCAACTAACTCTGTTTTGTTCATAGGAATAGTTCCTCCTCTTAAAAATTATATAGTATTCTTTGATTCCTTGCCCCCAATAGGCAAGTCCTAGTAGTAGTTATACTCGTTTACCCCTTGTTTGTCAAGCAAATAGGCAGATTCTTCGGTTTTTTGTACAATTTAGTAGAATTTTCCGTTGAGATATGCAACAAAATATATTCAATTTGCCTTTTAACTTTGTATCTTTTCTACATTTATTTTTAATTTTCATTGTGCATTTCTAACAAAGTTTTTCTTCACTTGATTTTTGTCAACGCCCTTGATTTTTCTAGAAATTTTGCCCTTTCAGGCAACTTTCAGCCCTCCATTTGCTTTCCTAGAAAATTCGCTGCAATGATCGCTGCTTTTTGCTCTGTTTCTGTCAATGGATTCCTACCGTCTTTATTTAATACAACAACCGCTCCGATTGCATCACCCTCACTGATGATCGTCTGGACAATCTGCCCTTCATACAGATCATTTCCATCCCCGGTGATCTGAATATACTTTTTCTCACCTTTTTTTGCCATGATCGCTTCCCGGTCATTGATCGCCTCCTCTAACTCCTTATGCAACGATTTTCCAAGCAACTCCTTCTTTGACATTCCTGCAACCGCAATAATCTGATCCCGGTCAGTCACACATACCGGACATCCAAGAATCTGTGCAGTCGCATCTACATATTCCTGCGCAAATATAGCAAGCTCCCCAATCGGCGAATATTTCTTTAAAATAATCTCCCCATCCTTATCCGTAAAGATCTCCAACGGGTCGCCTTCGCGGATACGCAACGTTCGGCGAATTTCCTTCGGCACCACGATCCTTCCCAATTCATCCCATCCTGTCAATCAAAGTCAAAAAATAAATTTCCGTCCCCAGAAACCCGCATAAACACTGGATTCTTTGGATTTCCGAGAACGAAAAGTACGGCTTACCCATTGTGATATAATAAGTCAAATTCTGTCGAGTTACATAAATTTCAAGCAGAAAAGCCAGCACATTGCTGGCTCTGCCATTCACACAGCTTCAAACAAATCATTGAACTTCCAGAGAATTTCAATATGTTCTCCGTCTGTGATATTTACTTTTTCAATCGCATCATAAAGCACTTTCTTCAATGCTTCATCATCCAGAGAACCAGCTTTTGAAGTTGTAGCCTGCTCCTTTTTTCTCTCATTCTCTGCCCGGATGCAATCTTCATACCGTGCTTCCACAGCAGCAATATTTGCTTTCAGTTCTGCTTGTCGGCTATCTCTTTCAGCTCTACCAGCAAGAAATTCTTCCCGGCTGATTGTTCCTGCCTTAAAGTTCATGTAGCTTTGTATCCGCTGTGCATCACTCTGTTTTAGTTCCGCATTCAGCATCTTTAACTGTGATCTGAAACGTGTACTGTCTTTTTCAATGTCCTTTTTCTTTTTTCTGGCTTCGACCTCCATCACTGAAAGCTGTGCTTTCAGTGTTTCCAAAAGAACTTCTTCCAGCTTTGTTCTGTCCCAACGGACTGCCATGCAAGCTGTTTCCTGTTCTGACCAATATGGTGTTGCACAATAGAAATGGTCATCTAAACCGAATGTACGCTGTAATTTTCGACCGCAATGAGTACAATAAAGAGGAAAGCTATCCATGTTTTCTTTCTTTTTATATGGGCGAACCTTCCGCAGTGCATTTCCTGCTGCTTCAAATTCTTCCTTACTCACAATCGCTTCATGAGTATTTTCATGGATATACCATTCTTCCTGCGGCACACGCCTTCCTGCTTTATCTCGGATTTTCCGGCTTTCTCTGGTGTGGTTCACCATGCAGCCAGTATATTTCAGATTACGGATGGTGTCAATAATTCTCTGGTGTGTCCATACCGGTTTGCAATTCCCAGCTCCTTTTCTCTGAATGTTTTTATACATCAAAGGTGTCGGAATCCCTTCTGCATTCAGCTCTCTGGCAACCTGACTTGTAGATTTGCCAGCAATCACATCCATAAAGATTCTACGGACAATCGGAGCTGTCTCCGGATCAATCACCATCTTGTGCTTTTCTTTGACCTTGTAGCCATACAGACAGCAAGAAACATAGCCACCCTGACGCTGTTTCACCCTCATTCCGGTCTTAACCTTCTTGGAAAGGTCTTTACTGTAATAATCGTAAATCAGATTCTGAAACGCCACATCCATGCCCGGTGTACTTCCGGTATATTTGTTGCTGTCATAGTGGTCGTTGATGGAGATCATCCGAATACCCAAGAATGGGAAAATATGCTCCAGATAATCACCAACCTCCAGATAGTCTCGACCGAAACGAGAGAGGTCTTTCACTACCACGGTACTGATTTCACCTGCCCGAATCAGATCAATCATTCGCTGAAAGTCCGGTCGGGAGAAATTTGTACCTGAAAAACCGTCATCACAAAATTCAATCCGAGGAAGCGACGCAAGGGATGGCTCACTGTCCAGATACCGCAATATCAGCTGTCTTTGTGCCACAATACTGTTACTGTCATCTTTCGCCTGATTTGTCCTCTTATCCACATCCTCCTGCGAAAGTCGAAGATAAATCGCTACACAGTTCATCATCCTATGCCACCTCCTTTCTGAGTGCTTCAATAGATTCCGTAATTGCCTTAAATTCATCCATATACCGGAAAGTAATGCTTACCGAATTGTCCTTATGCAGCTGCATGGATTCAATCATAGCATCTGCCAGTTCCTGCGTAACTTCCGTTGCATTAGAATATTTCTTCACCAGAGAAGCCAGTTTCTTTTCTGCCTGTGTCTGCATCGTATTTTCTTTTTTCACAGCACTCAATTCAGATAACTGTTTTTCCAGTCTTTCAATATCCCGTACAAGAATTTCACGGGTACTTGCGTAATCATCCTGCGTCAGAATCCCTTCACGAAAGTCCTGATACAGACCACTAAACAATGTTTTCTTTTTTGTCAATTCTACGTTCAAGGCTCGAACCTCTTTGGCATGACTGTTATCCGAAAGCACCGCTTTCTTTGCTTTTAGAAGCTGTTTCAGCGTTGCATCTATATCTACAAACAATGCCAGCTGTGCTTTGATACTTTCCAATACCACTGCATCCAAATCCGCTTTCCGAATCCTTTTCGCATTGCAAGCTCTGTCGCCATGCTCCTGATACGTTGGGCATTTGAATGTAAAATACACTTTGTCCTTCTTGGTACTGAAAGAACGAACCTGTTTTATCACTGCACCACAATCTGCACAGATAAACTTCTTTCCATAGATATTTACCGCTTTCGGCAAATGATCGTACTTTCCATAGGTAGCTTTCGATTTTTGAGCTGCCTTCTGATTGATTTCCTGAACCCTATCGAACAAACTCTGCTCGATAATCGGTTCATGAGTATTTCGGGCTACAATCCAATCACTTTCCTCAGCTCGATTCATAGGCAGTCCGGCATACAGACACTGCGTCGTTTTCCGCTGTGCCAAATGTCCCAGATAAGTAATATCCTTCAGAATGTCTGTTATTATATGCTTATTCCAAAGAATTTTTCTGCCTTTCTGATTATTGTTTGTCACAATTCCACGGTCAGCTTTATACTGTCCCGGCGAAGGGATTTCAAGGTCATTGAGCTTTTTATTGATTCCCATGTAGCTCATACCTTCGCTACGCCACTGATAAATCATCTGAACCACCGTGGCTGTTTCTGGATTGACAATCAGCTGATTTTTGTTTTCCGCTGACTTTACATAGCCATATTTTTCCCAACTGCCAATATACTCGCCATGCTCCATCTTATTCCTTAATGCAGTAGAAACCTTACGAGAAATATCTTTTGCATAATAGTCATTGACAATATTGGACAATGACACGGATAGCTGTGCCGTAGATTCAGCTGTTTCTGTATCGAAGTTATCAATAACAGCGATAAAGCGGATGCCGAAGAACGGACAGATTTTTTCAAGGAACTCACCAGTTTCGATATAGTTTCTGCCAAGACGGGAAAGGTCTTTTACAATAATGCAGTTAATCTTTCCGCTTTTAGCATCTTCCAGAAGGTTCTGCCAGCCTGGACGGTCAAAGTCTGTTCCTGTAAAGCCGTTATCTGTATATGTTTTCGCATATTGAAGATAAGGGCGACTTTCCATATAGTTCTGAATCAAAGCAATCTGATTATCAATGGAATCTGAATCGCTCAGATTATCTTCACGGGAAAGTCTTGCATAAATAGCAGTCTTGTAAACTATTATTCCAGACGGAATCGTTGTTTCTTGAATCTCCGGTAACAGCTTTTCTTCTGCCCGGTTCTTTCGTGATACTCGTGCCATTTATCCCACCTCCTTCGATGCAATATGATAATCGCCCAGAAACTCTGCGATTGCCTTAAACTGATCGGAGTGGCTAAGTGTTACCACCACTTCCTTCTCAGCAGTAATCTCAACCCTTTCGATGAAGTAAACAATCACCCGGCGGGTCAGTGCCTGAATATTTTTATATTGATGGAACTGCGACAACCAGCTTTGCTGACCAGTCAGTCCATTTTTTACTTTATTGCGATTGCCAACCAATCGAGCAATCGTTTCTTTTGCTTCACTGATATTTTTATCAAATTCCGCTTTGAAAATTCGATAGTCCTCAATAAGAATAATCTCATTCTTGAAGTCCTCGTAAATCATCGCTTTCATTTGATTATTATGAGCAATGACTTCTTCCTGACGAGCAATGCTGGATGAAATCCGTTCCAATTCCCGACGTTCCCAGGAAACATCATCCAACTGCTTCAATGCCCGTTCCATGTCCAGTGCCATAGCAACCTGTGACTGAATTACAGCAAGCACTGCATCATAAACAAGCTGTTCTTTTATTCTCAACTTGCATTTGGAATCCTGGCAAACATAGTAAACATATTCTCTGCCAGAAATAACAGACCGCTTTCTTGCCATTGTGTTATGGCACTCGGCACAGAAAATTTTACCGGAGAACAGAGCGACTGTATCGCCTTCCTTTGTGCTTCGTGTATCTTCCTGCAACAGCTTCTGAACCAGATCAAAAGTTCCCGGAGGAATAATTGCTTCGTGAGCGTTTTCCGTCCGCATCCATTCTTCCTTATCTTTGAGCTTACGGGTCTTGACCTTATAGTTTGGAGAAGTAGATTTTCCCTGAACCAGTGTACCGATATACATTTCATCCTGCAAAATCCGGTAAACTGCTACATGGCTCCATTTTGATTTTGCCTGCTGCTTAAAGCAGGTTTTCAGCTTCGCACCACAGAGCCGTTTATATTCCAACGGAGACGGTACACCTTCCTCATTGAGCTGTTTTGCAATCTGTCCAGGACTTCTTCCGTCTACCTTCATCTGAAAAATGCGCTGAACTACCGTAGCGGCAGTTTCGTCAATTTTCAGACGATGCTTATCTTCCTCGGAACGCTGATAACCATAGACCACATGAGTACCGACAAATTCGCCGTTTCTCCGTTTTATGTCCAGGTTAGAGCGAACCTTAATGGAAATATCTCTCGCATAAGAATCGTTAATCAGGTTCTTGAACGGGAGAATGATTTCATTTCCAGCTTGTTCTTTCTGAGCAGAATCATAATTATCATTGATAGCGATGAAGCGAACCCCCAGATGTGGGAAAATCTTTTCCAGATACCGACCACTCTCAATGTAATCTCGTCCGAAACGGCTGAGGTCTTTTACAATGATACAGTTAATTTCTCTCTGCTTAATTTTTTCCATCATCTTCTGGAAATCCGGTCTGTCAAAATTCGTCCCGGTAAATCCGTCATCGCAAAATTCCTGAACAAAAGTAATTTCAGGATGCTCCTTCAGAAATTCTTCAATCAGTTTTCGCTGATTGGCAATACTGTTACTTTCGGTTTTTCCTCCCACAGTCGAGAGATCACCATCTTCCTTTGAAAGTCGCAGGTAGATGGCAGCAAGATAATTGTTATCTAAAATTCTTTGCATAATACGCCACTCCTTTTTGATTTTCGCCAGAAGCCAAAACAAACCGGAGTTTCGCTGATTTTGTCCAAGACCATGCTACCATAGTCCTCAGCATAACTCCAGTTTGTCGCCGCAATTTCTTTGTGCCAATTTCAACCAGAAAAACTGTTACATGGAAGCAACCATGTTGATAAAATTGTCGGTAATCGTGTTCTGCGTATTTGCAAACGCCACACGGACGACGGTGCTTCCTACCTTAAACTGATACGGGTCTTTAATCTGCTCAACAAAGGACTTGATTCTTTCCTCTGTCGGCAGAGAGCTGTCAATTCTCACATCACGAATATCGACCAGCTGGTCAACGGGTGTGTGCTTTTTTTCGTCTGTCATCTGCAATCACCACCTTCATTTTTATACTTGCCATTTTTTACCGTTGTTATTCAGGAAATCTCATCGGTAAAAGAATAGGCAGATTCTGCTCATAACAAAATCTGCCCATGGTTTTTATCGACGAGTGCATGAAATCAGCATTGTATCAGTTTCCATGCTTTCGTTTTATTGTTCCCACATTTGTCCTCAACACCCCTGGGAGTAGGAAATCATCAAGCGGCTGGCAGCTTACCAGCTCCATAGGAATCTAACCTCCCCGTGGTTCGCACCGGGCTGCCCCCATTGCGTGTTCCTTCTATAACGAAGGGCTGTGGCTGGACAGAAGTATCATTGTCCCTGTTGCTTTCATCGCCGTACCGTGAGCTACACGATATTTACTTGCCGGTATTTCTCGCTCCAAGTTCCATAGATCAACCAGATTCTCATTATGTAGGTGTCTCTGTTTCTATGAGAGCTTATCGTGGCGTACCGCAGACGTGGCTGATGTTTCCACCAACAACAGGAATGTACCTGATGAATGGTTTGTTCAGTTATCAAGGTTCATCAGCTTTCTTTCGTTAGCTGCAAGTAAATTGTACCTTTTGGGGTTCTGATCTTCGACGTTCCATCAGAACACATCCTGTTGACTATCAGGACACACTCACAGACTTTGCTCCAAAACATTCAGTGCTTCACGCATCATCCGAATATTTTCTTTTACCTGAACAGCGGCAAGGCTTTGTCCAAGAATGAGATAATCTAAAGTCACCCCACCGTACACTGCAATTTCTATCAACAAATCAATCGAAGCCGTTTTCGTTCCTTTTTCAATTTTGTTCATGTACGACCGGGATATATTCAGCTTCTCTGCAAATCCCATCTGTGTCATACCTTTTGCTTCTCGTATTGCCTTGATCCGTTTTCCTGATTCTATTGGGTCAAAGTACATAATCTTTCCTCCGTAATCTTGAAATTTGTGAATGAAGTTTCAAGATGCCGAAGGTGGAGAACGGCAATGGGACTTAATCCCAGATATAGAAAAAGCGCACCTGTTTTCGCTGTTTGTTGCAAAAACAAGTGCGCCTGCAAAATGTCGTAAAATCAAAGATACCTCCGTCAGCTATTGGTTGAACAGGCATTTGTAGTTGCTCTGTCAACATAGCCGACGAAGGTATTACGACTGGTTCGTTGTCGGTTTTATTCAGTTTTTCACGGTATCACGGTGGTGTTGTAAAGCAATATCGGTTTTTGCAAGTTTTTTGTGGTATTATGGCGGTGTTATAGAACCTTAATATAATGAACACCCATGATTTCTTGATACTATAATCTTTTTCTGTTTTATGTTAAAATAAATTTGCAGACGAATAGCAAGGAGGTATTTCTCATGGAAAAAGTGAATAAATTTATCCTTGGCATAGGTGGCTTGACTGTTACCGCATTGGGCATATATGCAGGACTTTCAAATAAAGAACCCGCAAAATACAGCTTAGAATGGATAAAAAAACTAACTGATAAAAATTGGGAAATAGAACGAGAAATTGTGCGCCAAAAATTCTGTAACCCGAAATATGATGATGTTACCCGAATTAGGTTTCAGAATTTATTAAGGCTATTTGATAAAGTAAAAAGTGATAGAGATTGGGCAGGCTTAAAACCGCAAGGACCGGCATATCACAGAGAACATGGTTTCAATCTTTATAAACCATGATTATGAGAGAAACAAATCGGGATTTACTGAATTAAGTTAATCGTGCCATATATATGGCTTGATTATAAAAGCAAAGATAAAAACGCAACGCACATCTTTGATGTGCCAGAGCTGGTAGGTAG
>HF987761.1 GCA_000431135.1 Clostridium sp. CAG:590 | reverse complement strand
ATTCAAGTATAATTGTGCGTATAATAGAAATGATGTGTGAAAAGAATGTGAAAAGATAATAGGAAAGGCGTGGAGGGACATGGACAACGTATTAGAATATCTCGAAGCGAGTGCCGTGAGTTTTTCGGATAAGATTGCAGCGAAGGATGACAAAGAGAGCTGTACTTACCGGGAATTAGCAACGGATGCGAGAAGAGCCGGGGGAATCCTGACGAATTATACGGAGATTCGTAAGCCGGTTGCTGTTTTTATGGAAAAAGGGGTAGTAACGCTTAAGACTTTTATGGGCATTCTATATGCGGGATGCTTTTATACATTGGTAGATCCTACATTTCCGGTAGATCGGATTCAACAGATATTAAGTATATTACAGACAGATGTTGTCGTTACGTTGGATGAATATAAGGACAAGTTATTAGAGAGTGGATATTCCGGTCAGATCATATGTGCAGAGATGTTATGGAACGATCAGACAGGGGAACCGAATCAGGAGAACCGGTTAGAGAAGATCCGTCAGAAGATTAATGACACGGATCCGGTATATTGTAATTTTACATCCGGTTCAACGGGAGTTCCGAAGGGTGTATTGATCTGCCATCGTTCGATTATTGATTTTATCGGGCATTTTACAGATATTTTTCATATTACATCAGAGGATGTCATTGGCAATCAGGCGCCGTTTGATTTTGATGTATCCGTGAAAGATATTTATAGTGCATTGAAGACGGGAGCGACACTGGTCATGATTCCAAGATCATTTTTTATGTTCCCGAATGCAGTAGTGGACATGTTAGATGAGAATAAGGTTACGACAATGATCTGGGCAGTTTCTGCATTGTGTCTTTTGAACAGGCTGCATGGATTGAAATATAAGGTACCGGCGCATGTCAATAAGATCTTATTCAGCGGAGAAATGATGCCGATCAAGCAGCTCAATATATGGAGAAGTTATTATCCGGATGCAATGTTTGTGAATCTGTACGGACCGACTGAGATTACCTGTAATTGTACATACTATATTTTGGATCGTACATTTACAGAGGATGACCGGCTTCCGGCGGGAATTGCATTCCCGAATGAAAGAGTATTTCTGTTAGGGGAAGAAGATCAGGAGATATCAGCCGATATGCCGGGAACAACTGGAGAGATCTGTGTGGCAGGAACGGCATTGGCACTTGGATATTATAACAATCCGCAGGCAACTCGGAAAGCTTTTACATGGAATCCGTTACAAACAGGATATCCGGAAATGATATATCGTACCGGTGATCTTGCATTTTACGGAGAAGATGGTTTACTGTATTTTGCGGGAAGAAAAGATTTTCAGATCAAACATATGGGACACCGGATTGAGTTAGAGGAGATTGAGAGTGTATTATCCGGTGTAAGTATCGTGGAACATGCATGCTGTTTCTTTGATGAGAAACGAAGCAAGATTGTTGCATTTTATGTTGGCGAAGATGATAAGAAGCAGATTGTAGAGGAGATGAAACAAAAGGTTCCAGAATACATGGTTCCGAACATCTTCCGTCAGGTGGAGAGCCTGCCGATTACGAAGAACGGTAAGACAGATCGTAAACGTCTTCGGGAAATTTATGAGAATGGAAAGAACAGATAGGACAATGATGAAACAGATAGAATGGAACAGAATTGCACAGGAATATGGAACACCGACGTATGTGTTTGATGTAAGGATTATGTGCGACCGTATCAGGCGGATCAGGGAATTGTTGCCGGGTGGGACAAAATTGTGTTTTGCAATGAAAGCCAATCCGTTTTTGGCAGGTGCGATTGCAGATGAAGTCGACCGGTTAGAAGTGTGTTCTCCGGGAGAATATGAGATCTGCATCAGAGAGCATGTTGATCCGGACAAGATTGTAATATCCGGAGTGAATAAGACGGAAGCATCGATCCGGCGCATTTTGGAATACAGCAAAGGAGCAGGAATCTATACGATCGAATCGGAGCTACATTATGAGATATTGAAACAATGTGCTATGGATATGGGTTGTAGATTGCAGGTGCTGTTGAGACTTTCAAGTGGCAATCAGTTTGGAATGGATCAGGCGGTTTTGGAGCAGGTATTAACAAAGATCATAGAAGATGATGTAGTCGATGTTGCAGGGATTCATTTTTATTCCGGCACACAGAAGAAGATGGAAAAGGTTGAACACGAGTTGACATTTCTTGCAGAATATGGCGAACATCTGAGACGGGAATATCGATTGGAAGATATAGAGCTGGAATATGGACCGGGTCTGATGGTTTCTTATTTTCAGAATGAGAAGAAAATGGTGCCGAAGGCAGAAGAGGAAGATGGACAGTTATCTGAGCTTAGCCGGTTATTACAGGCACAGACAACATTTTCCGGTGTATCGATTGAATTGGGAAGATTTTTAGCGTATGATTGTGGCTATTATATGACACGGATCATGGATAAGAAATGTACCGATGGAACAGGATTTGTTATCGTGGATGGCGGAATTCATCAGTTGAATTATTATGGTCAGATGATGGGAATGAAACAGCCATATATGGAGCTGATCCCGATGAAAGAGCGGGAAAATGTGTCAGAAACAACGGAAGCGGCATGTTCGAAATGGACGATATGCGGTTCGTTGTGTACGGTCAATGATGTGATCGTAAGACAGGTAGAATTACCGCATTTTGAAACTGGAGATGTTGTATTGTTTGAACGATGTGGAGCCTATGCAGTAACAGAGGGAATGGCATTGTTTTTAAGCAGGGAATTGCCACAGGTGCTCCTGATTAATCAGGAAGGTACTGTATGTGTGCAAAGACCAATTACACAAATCAATATATTAAATGGAAAGATGGAGGAAAAGAACAATGGAAGAATTAATTGAGATTTTAGAGGAGATCTTACCGGGAGAGGATGTTGAAAACTGCAAGACTTTGATTGATGATCATATATTGAATTCATTTGGTATATTATCGCTTGTATCTGAGATTGAGGATGCATTTGAAGTAGAAGTATCACCGGCAGAACTGATTCCGGATAACTTTAATTCTGCAGAGGCTTTATGGAATATGATCTGTAGATTGAAGGAGGATAACTAGTTTTGGAATATCATTTACTGACTTATAGTCTGCTGTTTTTACCGATCGTGATCGTGCTATATCAGATCGTACCGCAGAAGTACCGCTGTGCGGTGTTGTTGGCAGCCGATTATCTGTTTTTCTGGATGGTGAGCAAGCGGCTGATCGTTTTTTTCCTGATTGCAACGGTTGCCACTTATGGAATTGGATTATGGCTTTCACATGTAGTAGAACATGCAACGGTCAAGGGCAAACAGTTAACGAAGAAAAAACGTCAGGTGTTAGCGGTTGGTATTGCCATCACGCTTTCGATGTTAGTGGCATTTAAGTATCTCAAAGTCTTTGGAATTGGTCTGAAATGGGTGGCACCGATCGGTATCTCATATTATACATTACAGACGATTTCGTATATGACAGACGTGTACCGAGGAGTTGTGAAAGCAGACAGGAACTTCGTACGGGTTGCATTGTATTTAAGCTTTTTCCCACAGATTATGGAGGGCCCGATCAGCCGGTATTCAGAGACTGCGCATGATCTGTATGAAGGAAAAGGGATTGAATATCAGAATCTGGTGTTTGGTTATCAGCGGATTCTTTGGGGGCTTTTTAAAAAAATGATGATCGCAGACCGGCTGGCACCATATGTAAGTAATGTATTTCGTGATTACAGCAATTACAGTGGAGTAGCGGTGCTGATTGGTGTTATTTGTTATACGATTCAGTTATATGCAGAATTTTCGGGTTGTATGGATATCATTATCGGTAGTGGTGAGATTTTTGGGATCAGACTTCCGGAGAATTTCCGGCAGCCGTTTTTTGCAGATAGTGCATCCGATTTCTGGAGAAGATGGCATATCACACTGGGTACATGGCTAAAAGATTATATTTTCTATCCGGTATCTCTTGCAAAACCGGTTAAGAAGATTGCAAAGAAAGTAAAGGGAACATTTGGACTTTCTGTGAGCAAGTTTGTAGCACCGTCGATCGCACTGTTTTTCGTATGGCTTGGTAACGGAATCTGGCATGGCGCCGGATGGACGTATCTGTTTTATGGAATGTATTATTTTGTCCTGATATTTATTGAGAATATCACGGAAGAGTCCAGACAGAAATGGGCACAGAAACATAATGTAGACTATCACAAATTCGGCTGGAGAATACTTACTTTTGTAAAATTATTCATCATTATCAATCTGGGTGAAATGTTTTTCCGTGCTCCAACACTTACCGATGGATTTGGAATGCTTGCCAAGATTTGTACCGATTTCCAGTTATCTGCGTTGGGCGAGACCAATTTTATCATAGATAATTATGATATATTGATGGCAGTCGGTTCTATATGTATTCTGTTTGTTGTTGACGTGATCAAAGAATATGGAATTGGAATACGGGAGAAGATTGCTTCTTTCAAACTTCCAATCCGCTGGAGTTTTTGGTATGCTGCGATATTTGTGATTATTATTTTTGGCGCATACGGAGCAGGCTATACCATTATGGATATGATCTATGCATCATATTAGGAAACCGTGTATTTTGGAGGAACAATAGATTGAAAACATATAAAAACATACTAAGAGGATTGGTCTTTCTGATCGGTTTGTTGGTGCTGATTACCGCATCATCCGGATTGTTCCGGCGTAAGGATGGGCTGAAGGTATATGATGCGTTATCGGTTAATGTGCGAACAGGGATGCTTGCGGCAGAACCGCATAATTCAATAGAGGTATTGTTTTTTGGAGACAGTGAAAGTTATTCGGCATTTTCGCCTAAGCTGTTAAAACAGGAATATGGATATAGTTCTTTTGTATGTGGATCATCCGGACAAAGAATCTGCGATTCATTAGTTATATTGAAAGAGAGCTATAAGACACAGAAACCTAAAGTGGTTGTTATGGAAACCAATTGTCTGTTTCGTAAATTAAATCCCAAACAAAAGGAAGATCTTGTATTGCATGAATTGACGGACAATATTCCTGTATTTTCCAATCATGTAAAATGGAAACAGGTTGTTCGGAGGATACTTCCGAAGAGTCACACATTTCGTAATAGTGATCAGAAAGGTTTTGTTGTCCGAAAGTCTGTACAGCCGTATAAAGGCGGGGCATATATGAAAAAAACAACAAAACAGAAAAAGATTCCGAAGAATATTGCTCAATATCTGAAACAGATACAGGACATGTGTGAAAGGAATGGCGCAACGTTATTGTTAGTGAGTACCCCATCGGCCAAGAATTGGAATTATAAGAAACATAATGGGGTAGCGCAGTGGGCAAATGAGAATGGCGTGGAATATATTGATCTGAATCTGGATAAAGACCTTGGTATTGATTGGAAAGAGGATACCAAAGATGGTGGTGACCATTTGAATTATACAGGAGCCAAAAAGGTCACACATGCTATGGGTGAATATTTTAAAACGCATTATGATCTAAACACCGGTGAATAATTAGCGTATTAGTGAATTATGAACAAAAATACATAATTATGTACAAATGTACATAATTATGTATTTTTTTTGACTTTTTCAGGGGGGAAATAGTCATAATTATGAAAATCCCGTACATAATTATGACCAAAAAACGGTAGAAATAAGATTATTTGGTACTTTTAGTCATAATTATAGACAACTGTAATTTGGTATTTTATAATTGCACAATCAACTGTTTGCAAACATTTTGATAGATCAAAATAGAGGAGTTGAATGCATGAAACATAAAATAAAAAAATGGCTGTCGTTATGGCTGGTGGCCGTTTTATTCGTCACGGCAATACCGGTACGGGGAATCTGTACGGAGGTAAATGCGTTACAAGAGATGGCGGAATCATGTCTGGATCAGGAGCTGACAGAAACGGATCAGACAGACTCGGGTGGTGAGGACGGAACGGATTCGGTTCAGATTGTTACAGAAGATCTGACGGAAACGGTGAATGATACAGAAGCAGCAACGGAAATACCAGAAGAAAATACAACAGAAACAACTACGGAGACCGGAATTTCCGAACAGACCACGGAAGACACAACAGAGAAAATGACAGGTGCGTCTATGCCACGGGTATTGGCAGGCATGAGAAGAGCTGCAAGTCTTTCAGATGATAAAGCACCGCTTGGGCTGATCTTGGCATCCGGAGCGTGGGCACAGGGTCATTACAGATGGTATGTGAATCTTGGAGATAACAGTCGCCATTATATATTCTGTCTGGAAAAAGGAAAAGTGATGAAAAGCAATACTTTTAGACCCAAAAAATATTCCGGAACCTGGGGTTCTGCACAAAATACCTTTCGGATTGCAACTGCCATGGATTATTTTAAAAAACAGGGTGGCTGGGGATCAGAAAGCGGTTATGAGACGGCTCAAAATGTAATCTGGAATCAGGGAGTAGATGATGAGTCAAAAGCATTATTGCAACATATTGAATATTTATGGAAAGTGACAGAAAAAAATGAAGGAAGAAAATCCGGATCAGGAAGTTATTCAGGTAAGCTTACTCCGATCAAAAAAACAGATGTAAAAGATAATGCTTCCCGTAAGAAAGTCAAGGTAGCAGCAAAAAAGGTGCCATTGGCTGGAAATGACAAATACAATGTGAAAGCTACTGTAAAATTAGGAGGAGCGGCCTGGAAGTATTTTGCGGGCGGGAACGGGTATGGTTCGTTAGAAGTTCAAGGGTGTTATCAGGCAGATGGAAGTAAATTATCGGACAGTGTTGCAAAGGCTTCGATCGATTCAAAAGGAAGCCTTACGGTACAGACGCAGATTACACATAATAATCAGGAAATTGCGACAAATGAGAAAAATGCAGTGATGGTTATCGTGAAAGTAAATCCCAAATATGAGGGTGCAACACAGATTGATTATCTTGCAACTTCTAATAGCGGAAATCAGACATTGAGTTATGATGCACGGTTTTCATCACCGGCATATTTTGCAATAAAAGTGTATGCAACACCATCGGAAGCTGCACCAACCGGAATTTTAGTAAACAAGCAGGATGAATTTGGTCAGGCAGTGGACGGAGCTCAATTTGGTCTGTATAAGACAGACGAGCCGGATATGTCGTTGAAAAGAATTCATGTGGAAGAAGGAGAATATACGGAGATTGATAAGACCGGTTCTTATATGTTGGTGGAGGAACGGGCTCCGGAGGGACTCAGTCCGTACACCAATTCAAGGGGAGATCATGTAGTTGCATATTTTGAAGTCAAATCCCGTTTGGCCGGAGCAGTAAAACAATTATACATTGTTCCAACGTTAACTTTTGAGAATGTAACGGCAGTATCTTCGAAAGAAGCAATGGCATATACCTACACAGTGGACGATTCATATGAGCAGGGGGATGCCTATATACATAAAATTGCAAATGCATTTGTTGCTTTTAAAAATGGCAGATTCATCTATCAGAAGAGAGATCTTGAACATGTGTCATTTGAGTTATATGCGGCTACCGATATATATGCACAGGATATTTGTCTGTTTGAAGCCGATCAGAGAATTACAAATGAATTGTTATCGGATTCGATATGGAATAAAGCGGGAAAGCACAAGGCATATATTGAGCAGAAAACGGATGCTAATGGATATATAAGGTATCATAATCTGCCGTGTGGCCGGTATTATGTGATTGAGAAGGTAACAGATTCCAATAAGGCTTATTGGGTATCCGGGGAACGGATATATTTTGATATTGAAGACCGGGGAGATGACAACCCGAAACAGATCCATGAGGGAGAGGGCTATTGGAATAATCCGGTGAAAGCAAAGTGTATGGTGATAAAAGAGGATACAGAAGGAAAGCCGTTAAAAGGTGCAGAGTTTACATTGTATGCACATATCGGTAATACAAACTTCTTTGGAGAACCGTTATTTACCAAGGAACAGACACAACCGGTTGTAATCTGTAGAATCAACGGATATAAGAGAATTTCAGAAGAAGAATGGATTCCGATTGCGACAATGGAATCAAATGAGGATGGAGAAGCCTATTTTGATATGGACATGCCATACGGGAAGTATCTGGTAGCAGAAACACAGCCGCCCAAAGATGAGAAAACGGGTAAACGGTATGAATTTGCAAAAGAAACTTATGCATTTGAACATATCCCGGATGATATGGAGAATTTTGCATCGGGAGCATTATTTCAGCATGTGTTTACGGACAATAAAGTTGGCAATTTCATATTGATCCGAAAAACGGGTGAGCAGTTAAGTAAGGCGGACACAGTGAAGACGGAATATGGTGAATATAAGAAATTGGTGTATGAACCGTTTGCAGCTTCCAAAATTACGTTTGAGATACGCAATCTTGCCGGGGAGCTGGTAGAAGAACTTACGACAAATGAATATGGTGAGGCAAAAAGTAAGGATCTGGCACCGGGAACTTATTATGTCAAAGAGATAAGAAATGGTGGCTCCATGAAATTGGATGGAAAAGTAAGAAAGGTTGTAGTGAAAGAAGATATGGAGTCATCCGTTCAGGTTCAGGAAGTTGATTTCGTGAATCATCCGCTTGCAACAAAGTTTCGGATCCATAAGCGGGCAGAGCAGGCAGAGAGAAAGAATGCAGAGATTGTATCCGGTGTAAGCGATGCAGAGTCCTTATACACATATCATAATGTTCCGATTGCCGGTGTTGTATTTGGAATGTATACCCGGGAAGATATCCGCAATGTAGATGGGACTGTCATTGTGAAGGCAGATTCGTGTGTGGGATATGCAGTCACGGATCATAATGGAGAAGCTGTAGTGACAGAACCGTTAGTGACGGGAAATTATTATTACAAAGAGTGTAAAACAGCGGATGACAGTTATCGGCAGGATAATGAAAAATATCCATTCCGGATTGAATTAAAGGGAGAAGAATTAGAACAGGATCTGAATAAGGATAAACCGATTGTGAATGAGAAATATAGAGGAAGCATTTTGGTTATCAAGACAGATTCTGTTACAAAGAAACCGCTGCAGGATGTTGAATTTGTATTATACGATGGAAACAAGGAGAAACTTGGCAGTTTTGTGACAGACAAAGAAGGAAAGATCACTATCCGGAATCTTCCGTTTGGTTGTTATTATCTTCAGGAAACAAAGACATTAGAAAAATATGAATTGAACTCTGATATGCAGGAAATTGTATTGAAAAAAGGCTATCAGAATGCAGAGTTAAATATAACCAATGACCGCAAAAAGGAATCTTTACCCGAAGAAGATCAGGTTGAGAATAAAAAACAGAATAAAATAAGCGGACAGGCAAGAACAGGAGATGTTCCGATTCAATATACCTGTATTGCCATGGTAACAGCAATATTGTTACTGCTTGTTTTGCTTAAAAGGAAGGAGATTGTGCAGCTTATGAAGAAAGCAGGGAAAATGCTGGGGGTATTATCATTTATGGTTCTTTGCATGATGCCCAATAAACCGGCTCAGGCAATAGGATTGCAGAATGAATCGATTAATGCATTGGAAACGTCTGTTAAGATAGACGGTAGATTGGAATCGGCGAGAGTAGAATTTGAGAAAGAGAATAAACGTTTCCGGATGAAGATATACTGTGATGATATGCAATATGTATCCAATCAATATTATATTGTGACAAGACAGGAGCGGGACAGAAAGGGCGCAGATACTACAGAATATGTATTGGAAAGAATCGACAGGGATAATGGCAATAAAGCAGAAACATTATCTTTTACATTGTCAAAGTCAGATCGGCGAGAAAGCTTTACGGTTCCCAAAGAAATAGAGGTGACGGGACAGATTGATTATCACATAGATGGAATATCTGCACAGAGAGAAAGATTATCCCTTGCGGAAAAAGGTGAGATCAGTCGAATCGAATATAATGAAAATATGAATCTTATAATTAATGAAGACAGTCATGTAGATGAGATTGAGTGGCACACGGAGTTGGGCGGACAAGGAATGCTGAACAGTCTGAAAGCATTTCATATTGTATGTTATAAACGGGGTGTATCCGGACGCATTTATTCCCAATTATCAGCCGTTTATAAAAAAGATGATATAGACGCAGTGAAAAATGCATTTTGTAATAATGTCAAGGTAAGGTATGGAAGCGAATTAGCAAAAGCACTTACGTTTCAATGCCACGTTGTGAATGAAAACAACGACATTGAGTTGATGGAGATGGAACCGGGATATGTGACAGGTCAATTTGTATATGAATTAAATGGCGGCAAGTTTGAAAATGATTCTTATCAGAAGGAATATATTCGTGGAAAGGATTCTTTTGCCGGAATACCGGTAAGAAAGGATTACGCTTTTGCGGGCTGGTATGCAGATGGAGAACTTTCAGAGGATAGTTGTCTGAAACAGGATGCAGACGGAAGATATTATATTACGTCGGAGCAGGCACAGGCTGACAGATATACGCTTTATGCAAAGTGGATATACAGTGTGTATGTAGAGCGTAATGGCATGACATTTCATGTCGGACCGACGGGAGAAGCAGAGGTGATTGCGAATGCTAACGCATTAGAGGCGGATATACCGGATAAGATTGAGTATGGTGGAATCACATATCCGGTTGTCGGAATTGCAGCAAAAGCATTTGAAAATGCTACTATCCGTAAGGTATCCATTGCAGCATCTGTTAAGAAGATGGATGCGAGTGCATTTTTACATTGTGATAATCTGGCAGAAGTATATATAAACGGAATGGAGCTGACATTAGGAGCCAATTTTCCGAAAAATATTACTCTGACAGCATATGAAGAATCCCAGGCATATAAAAAATACGGGGAAGAAGGGTACACCGGAGAGAAAAATGCCTATGCCAGCAAGATTACATATGTATTGAATGGCGGTGAAAATGCCGTAGAAAATCCGGAAAAATATTGTTGGAAAAGCTATCTTTTGTTACGACCGGCAATCAGAACAGGGTATCGTTTTGATGGATGGTATAAAGACAGCGCCTTTCAAAAAGCATCCTATGTGGAAAGCATTCAGAAAGATCAATATACGGATATTGTGTTATACGCAAAATTTACACCGTTAAAGAGTAATGCTTTGCCGGAAGAATTGATTGTTGGTGCAGACCCGGAGGTGAAACAGGATACCGGAGGTGCGACTCAATCAGATCCGGATAAGGAAAGACAGTCTTCCATAACAAGACCAAAGCTTGAAAAGATTAAGATTAAAGTTCGAAAATCGAAAAAGGTTACACTTTCCATGAAAGCGAAAATGGCAGAGGGGTATTGTATAGAATATGCAACCAATAAAAAGCTCAAAAACAGAAAAACGGTGTATATATCTAAAAATACACATACTTTCACAAAATGGAAGAAGAAAAAGACGTATTATCTTCGTTTGCGTGCATACAATTATGATGAAAAGGGGAAACGTGTTTTTGGGGCATTTTCAAAAATCTACAAAGTGAAACTTAAATAATTCTATATAGAATATCGGACGCATGCAAGGAAGTTTTGTAAACGGATCTGCGTGCGTCTTATATTATGAATCCAAAAAATGTGTGTTGTGCGAAAGGACGAAATACGATATAATATCAAAGTCTGATTAAAGTGAGACTTTGTGTGGAACGCTATACAAAGAAACAGATTAGACGTAATAAACGATTGGAGGAAAGAAATGAACGAAGAATTTAAGCCGTATGTTCCGGCAGAAAAGGTAACACCGGAATTTACGGTGACATCGGTTATTATGGGGGTATTGTTAGCGATTGTGTTTGGTGCAGCAAATGCGTATTTGGGACTTAGAGTAGGAATGACAGTGTCGGCATCCATACCGGCGGCCGTTATTTCAATGGGTGTGATACGTGTGATCATGCGTAAAGACTCTATCCTGGAGAGTAATATGGTACAGACGATAGGATCGGCAGGGGAATCACTTGCAGCCGGTGCAATCTTTACAATGCCGGTTTTGTTTTTATGGGCAAAGGACGGTATTATTGAGAAACCGAGTATACTTACAATATCATTGATCGCACTTTGCGGTGGTGTATTAGGTGTATTATTTATGGTGCCGTTAAGAAATGCCCTGATCGTAAAGGAACATGGGGTATTACCTTATCCGGAAGGAACCGCATGTGCGGAAGTATTACTTGCAGGAGAAGAAGGTGGAGCAAGTGCAACAACCGTATTTGCAGGTATGGGTCTTGCTGCTCTGTTCAAATTTGTAGTAGATGGATTAAAGATTGTTCCCGGTGTTATTACGGCAAAGATATCAGCGCTTAAGACCGAATTATCGGCTGAGGTATATCCGGCACTGATTGGTGTAGGATACATTTGTGGACCGAAGATTGCATCTTATATGTTTGCGGGTGGTATTATCGGATGGTTTGTATTGATTCCGGCAATTGTAACATTTGGAGGAGATACGATTCTTTATCCGGGGACGGATACGATTGCGAATTTATATGCAAACGGTGGAGCATCAGCAATCTGGAGTAGTTATATCCGCTATATCGGTGCCGGAGCAGTTGCGGCAGGCGGTATCATGAGTCTGATCAAGTCAATGCCATTGATCGTAACAACCTTTATAGATGCGATTAAGGGAATAAAAGGTGGAAAAGGAAATAAGAACATTCGTACAGAACAGGATCTGGACATGCGGTTTATCGGAATAGGTGTGTTGCTGCTGATCATTATTATCTGGTTACTGCCACAAATTCCGGTTACACTATTAGGAGCAGTATTGATCGTGCTATTTGGATTTTTCTTTGGGGCAGTATCTTCTAGAATGGTCGGTATTGTAGGAAGCAGTAATAATCCGGTATCCGGAATGGCGATTGCGACATTGCTGATCGCAACACTTTGCCTGAAGGGAACCGGTGATAACGGAACGCATGGTATGACCGGCGCGATCGCAATCGGATCGATCATCTGTATTATTGCAGCAATGGCGGGTGATACTTCACAGGATTTAAAGACAGGGTATATTCTTGGTGCAACTCCGAAGAAGCAGCAGATCGGTGAGTTGATTGGAGCGGTTATTTCTGCACTGACCATCGGTGGAGTATTGATCTTGTTAGATTCTGCATGGGGATTTGGTACAGAGGCATTATCTGCACCACAGGCAACCCTGATGAGAATGATCGTGGAAGGTGTTATGGACGGTAATCTTCCATGGACACTTGTATTCATCGGTGTATTTCTTGCGATTGTAGTTGAGATTCTTGGAGTTGCAGTACTTCCGGTGGCAATTGGTTTGTATCTGCCATTAGAGTTGAGTGCAACGATCATGATCGGTGGATTGATCCGCTATTTTGTTGATAAGAAGAGAACCAGTGAGGACGGTGAAGCAGGAACCGGTGTGCTATTCTGTTCCGGATTGATTGCAGGAGAAGGTCTTGTGGGAATATTGATGGCAATTCTTACCGTACTAAAGGTTGCGGAGCGTATTGATCTGTCAGCAAAGTTTACAACCGGAATCATTGGTGGTATTGTATTAATGGCGGTTATGATAGCATGTGTAGTCAGGTTTGCATTGGCAAAGCCAAAGAAGGAGTAACATGAAACCGAACAAAGATAATTATTTAGATTATATTCCGGTAAAAAATTCCAAATATAACTGGCAGCAGTCAGACAATGGAGACATCACGATTTTCGTAGAAAATCGTGGTGTTTTCCATTGGTTTGCACAAAAGTTATTAAAAAAACCACGCATTTCTCAAATTCATTTAGAGGAATTTGGAAGCTTTTTGTGGCCGAGGATAAATGGAGAACAATCGATATTTGAATTAGGTAAAGAGGTTCATGAAGCATTTGGCAACAAGGCGGAACCGTTGTATCCAAGATTGGTACAATATATGAAGAATTTGGAAGATTACGGTTTTATTATTATGGAAAAACCGCAGTAAGAGAAAGGGGCAAAGAATATGCATATTGAAGAGCAGGATATTTATAAAGTTGCCTGTTACATTGACCGACGGGATATGCGAGAGCATGGAATCTCTTTGGAAGACATTGTTAATCGGACTCCGCTTGGACGGATGTTGATTCAAAAGGCATCAAAACTTTCAAAAGAAAGTACAGGATATGAATGGCCAGGATGTGCATTTTCAATGCAGATAGATGTGTATCCGGATTCCGTCGCACTTATTTTTTCAGAGCGTATTGATGATTATCTATATAATTTAAGACAATCGATGGCGGCTCTTCCGAAGGAACAGGCGGCACAGCTTGATAAAATGACGGTTGCGGTTGCTAGGGCAGAAGAAGAGGAAGCACGGGAGATGATCCGGAAATTTGAGATTAATGTGAAGAACATTGGCGAAAAGAAATAAAAATTGTCGAATGTATATAAAAAACGCAATAAATGTTGTAATATTTATACAAATGTGCTAATATATGTATATTATTTACAAGGGAGGATAAGTATGAAAAAAGGAATTAAGCTTACCACTAAGATTGTCCTTATAACATTGTTTCCACTGGTTTTGATCAGTGTAATAGCAGTTATGATGGGAACCTCAGGGGAACGAAACATTGCGTATCAGTTGGTGGAGGAGAATTTAGAGAATGTAGCATACAGTGTGGATAATATATACAATTTGTATGAGGATGGAGATTTTTCTTATCAGAATGGGATTTTCAAAAAAGGTACGAAGGATATCACCGATGATTATGAGTTGCTGGATCAGATTAAAGAGCAGTCTGACATTGAAGTAACACTGTTTTGGGGAAAACAGAGAGTGTTGACTACGATTACGAATGATAAAGGCGAGCGTGTGATCGGGACAACGTTAGATGAAGATTTTGTATCAGATATTCTGGACGGAAAGATAAAGAAACATTTTGCCCCAACGATTCAGATTGCAGATGAAGATTATTGTGGGTTTTATACACCATTGAAATTGAAGAACGGTGATATTGCAGGAATGATTTTTACCGGTCGTGCAAAAGCGGACGTTCAGAAAGAGATTGCAAAAGGTCAGATCAGGATGATAGCGAGTATGACTGTGATTTTATGTATTGCACTGATTGTTCTCATTTTTGTCGTTCGTCAGATTATTAAGGCATTGAAACATACGATTGGCCGGTTAGATGACGTGGCGGAAGGAAAACTTGATTTTGAGATGCATGGGAAAATGTTGCAGCGTGCGGATGAGATTGGTGAGATGTCACAGTCCATTCAGGGATTGATCGATGAATTTAAGAGTATTATTACAGACTTATCAGACAGTTCACAAGAGCTTGAAGAGTTCTCTAATGAATTCGGACAGTCTTTTGATACGATTGCAGAGAATATATCCAATATTAATGTTGCGGTGGATGAGATCGCTAATGGTGCAACTTCGCAGGCGGGTGAGACAGTAGAAGCGAATGATGAGATCACCCGTATGGGCGAGGCGATTGGACATGCGGTTGATGATATTGAGCTGTTGAATCATAATTCTGATAAGATGCGGGATTATTCGGAGTCTGCGGAGAATACACTGCAGGAATTGGTTGCCATTTCCGAACAGACCAGTCAGGCGATTGATGAAGTGCGTACACAGACCAACCTGACCAATGAGTCGGCAAAAGCGATTCAGACTGCGACCGATATGATTACGAATATTTCGGCACAGACCAATATGTTATCTTTGAATGCTAGTATCGAGGCGGCGCGTGCAGGCGAGAATGGAAAAGGATTTGCGGTTGTAGCAGATGAGATCCGGAATCTTTCTGAGCAGTCTAAAAGTTCTGCGGATGAGATTATGGCAATTGTATCGGAACTGATTCGTAATTCCAATACAAGTGTAACAACAATGAATCAGGTTTCGGGAAGAGTGCAGGAACAGAACGAGAAATTAGAGAATACAAGAGCTATGTTCCAGTCACTGAATCAGGAGATTGCGTCAGTATCAGATGGCGTTAATCGTATCCGTGAGATTATGGAAGTATTGGAAGGTCAGAAGAATACAGTGACGACCAGTGTGGAACAGTTGGCATCCATTGCAGAAGAGAATGCGGCTTCCACCGAAGAGACTTCGGCATCTATGACGGAATTAAAGGATATTGTAAAGCAGTGTCATGAGCAGACACAACGATTGATTGAGATATCGAATGAATTGAATAAACATACGAGTCATTTTCAGTTATAGACAATCAAATCAGGTATGTTAGAATAAGAACTGTTGTATTAGAAATGAATTCTGATACACAGTTCTTTTTTTATATTCTATTTTTTTTAAAACATGAAACTTTTTAGGAGGAAAGCCCGTCTAACAGATAGAAGACAGACAAGGAGGTAATCAGAACATGCATGCAAAGAAGATGCAGCAGAAAGTAGAAGATGCTGTGTTAAACGCATATGAGACAATGTATCGTATTGCATATACTTATGTGAAGAATGAAGAAGATGCATTAGATATCGTACAGGAAAGTGCATATAAAGCCATTCGTAACTGTGAGCAGGTGAAAAAGGAGAGATATATACAGACCTGGATTTGCCGGATCGTGATCAATACATCAATGGATTTTCTGCGAAAGACACAAAGAGAATTTCCGATAGAGGAATTATACGAAGTGAATGAGCCGGGAATCACTGATCAATATGAAGATTTTGATATGACCAAAGCGCTGAACACTCTGACGGAGAGAGAACGTGCAGTTGTGATCCTGCGGTATTTTGAGGATAAGAAATTAGAAGATATTGCATACATTTTGAATGCGAATCTAAGTACCGTGAAGTCATTATTGTATCGAAGCTTGAAAAAGCTTAAGTTAGAAATGGTGGAAGGAGAACTACAGTATGAAGGATAAAAGATTAGAGGAAATGAAAATGGAATATGAAAATATTGAGATACCGGCAGAGTTGAAGAGCCGGGTATCTATGGGAATTCAGCAGGCAAAAGAAGAGAAGCAACAGGAAAGAGGGAGGCAACACAGTTGTCCCATATGGATTCGTCCTTGTGCGGGTGTTGTGGCGGCGATGATCGCATTTGTGATCGTAGTGAACAGTAATGCCAATATTGCCTATGCGATGGAAGAGATTCCGGTATTAGGAACGATTGTAAAAGTGGTTACATTTTCTTCCTATCAAAGTAAAGATGAAGATATGAGTGCAGATATTCAGACACCGCAGATTGAGGTGGAAGAGGATTCCAATATGAAGGATGCGGCACAACAGGTTAATAAGACAGTGAAAGAATATACGGATGAGGTAATCCGGCAGTATGAAAAGGATGTAGAGGCAACGAATGGTCAGGGCACAGAAAATGTGACGACAGATTACGAGGTGGTGACAGATAATGACACACTGTTTTCGTTACGGGTTAATACAACAGTCGCATTGAATACATCCGGGGTTACGATTAAGATCTATCATATTGACAAAAAGACCGGGAAAATGATCACGTTGCCGGATCTGTTTCAGGAGAATGTGGATTACAAGAAGATCTTGACGGACGAGGTCTTGAAGCAGATAAAAGAACAGATGGCAAAGGATGAGAATGTCACATATTTTGTAGATGATGATGCTACAAAATGGAAATGGCAGGGAATTACGGATGATGCGAATTTCTATTTTAACGAAGATGGTTGTCTGACGATGGTCTTTGATAAATACGAGATTGCACCGGGATATATGGGGGTGTGTGAATTTACCATACCCAAGGATATAACAGATGGAATATTAGCAGATAGTTATAAGTAGGTGGTTTTATCAAAGCCAATACGCCTTGTAAATGCTGTACGTTTGACATATAATGTAGGCAGTATAGAAAAGGAAGGCTTTGGATATGGAACATAAGATTAAGAATGTTGTATTTGATGTAGGTAATGTATTGATTGATTTCTGCTGGGAAAGACATTGCCGCCGATTGGGATATACAGAAGATATTATTCAGTCGTTTGGAAAACAAATGGTGAGTTCGGACTGCTGGGACAGATTGGATGAAGGAACAATGGAAGAAACCGAGGCGATCGAAGAGTTTGTCCGGAGAATGCCGCAGTATGAGGCTGAGATCCGTAAGTTCTGGGATACAGCGGAAGGGTTTGTAGAGGAATATCCGTATGCAGCCCCTATGATGGATCTGTTGCATAAAAAAGGTTACAAGGTATATTTGTTGTCAAATTATCCGCTTCATATGTACGAGATCCACTGGCCGACATTTGCATTTTTCAAAAAGGTAGATGGATATGTAGTATCGGCGGTAGAACGGCTGAAGAAGCCGGATCCTGCAATCTATCATTGTTTGTGTGACCGGTATGGTCTGATACCGGAAGAGTGTCTGTTTATAGATGACCGGATGGAGAATATAGAAGCTGCAAGACAGGTCGGGATGGAAGGTATCTGTTTCCAATCGGTCGAACAGTTACAGAAGGAATCGCAGATATTCAGTGAAGAATAGACGACGCAGATAAGATAGAAGGAGGAAACATTATGCCATCCATTACGAATGACTGGGCAGAGCCGTTACAGGAAGAATATAAGAAGGAGTATTACCGCAAGCTATATTATATCGTGAATGAGGAATATCACAGTGGAAGAACGATCTATCCACCGGCAGACGATATATTCAACGCATTTCATCTGACACCATTGCATGAGGTAAAATGTGTGATCATTGGGCAGGATCCGTATCACAATGTGAATCAGGCGCATGGCCTGTGCTTTAGTGTGAAGCCGGAGGTGGAGATTCCACCATCGCTTGTCAACATTTATAAGGAGCTGCATGATGATCTTGGCTGCTATATACCGAATAACGGGTACCTTGTAAAATGGGCAAAGCAGGGTGTATTGATGCTAAATAGTGTACTTACCGTGCGGGCACATCAGGCAAATTCCCATCAGGGGATTGGCTGGGAGAAGTTCACAGATGCGGTTATGGATATTTTGAATGAACAGGACAGACCGATTGTGTTTTTGTTATGGGGAAGACCTGCACAGAATAAAGCAGCACGATTGAATAACCCGAATCACTTAATCTTAAAAGCACCACATCCAAGTCCGCTTTCAGCGTATCGTGGATTCTTTGGATGCAAACATTTCAGCAAAGCGAATGCATTTTTGAAGGAACATGGATTAGAACCGATCGACTGGCAGATTGAGAATGTATAAGAATACATTCTTCGGTCGATAGGATACGGCATTTCCGATACATGTTTCTTCTATGAGCGAAAGAATATAATAAAGAAGGGACATGAGGACAATGAAATATGAGAACCAAAGAAGAAAAATGCATATTGAAGGACTGGATGCATTAAGGGGTATCGCAATCTTAGGCGTTATCCTGTATCATTTGGTGCCGGGCAAGATGCCGGGCGGATTCTTAGGTGTGAATATGTTTTTTGTATTATCCGGTTATCTGATCTATCGTACCAGTGTATGGGATCTGCAGCAGGGACGGTATTCTGTTGGGACATTCTATAAGAAACGGATTGGAAGAATATATCCTGCTATGCTGATCATGGTAGCTGCAGTTATGGGATTTCTGGTATTGTATATGCCACAGGTGGCAAAAGGAAAGGCGGCCGAGTTAGTCAGTCTGGTTGGCGGCTACAATAATATATGGCAGGTAAAGCAGAGTGCATCCTATTTTGCAAGAATCAGTCAGCAATCACCATTTACACATTTGTGGGCAACAGCAGTCGAATTGCAATTCTATCTGATGTGGCCGCTCCTTTTCTGGCTGATGAGGCTGTTATACAGACACACATCCAGAAAACTGGTGCGTATCGGATGGTTAGTTCTTGTAATGGTAAGTGGAATACATATGAGTGTGCTATATCAGCCGGAGCAGGATGTATCACGGTTATATTATGGAACAGATACCAGAATCTTTGCCCTGGTGTTAGGCGTATATGTAGGCATGATACATCGGGATGTGGAACGTGTCTGCCGAAGAGGAATGTCAGAGCGTTTACACAGAGCGTGCGTTGTAGTTGCGGGGCTTTTATATATTGTTTCATATTTTGTATTAGAGGGACAGATGCCGATGCTGTATTATGGCGGTCTGTTTGTGCATAGTATACTTTGCGGAATCATTCTTCTGCTTTTACCATACAGTGGAATGGAGAAGATATTGGAAAGAAGTCCATTGACGATAGTAGGTAAGATGAGCTATGAACTGTATCTGTGGATGTATCCGATCATCTTTTTGTTTGGTTATAACAAGAAGAATTATGGAATCTTATCCTGGTGTGTACAGCTTGCCTTGATCGGTGTGATTGCGGGAATACAGTATGCGGTGACAAGATATATGCATCAGAACCGGCAACGTCAGGGTGGTAATATGATGGGAAGGCTTGCGTATGCAGCCGGTAGTCTTGGAATTGCATTTATGGTGTTAGTGGGAAGTGTGGTTGTGAGTGAGAAACTTCCGGAGGGTGGCCATAATTCTGCAAAGGTACTCGCAAAAGAGACATCGGTCAGTGCAAAGAAGCCGATGTCAGCAAAGGATATAGAGAGTAAGGTCTCAGAGAGTACCGGAACACAGGCACCTGTGGCAATGACAACGGAGTCTGTTACGGAAGCTCCTGTGACGCAGAAGACCGTGACTGCAATTGGGGATTCTGTCTTGTTAGGAGCAGATTCGGATATCGAGGATACGATTCCGAATTGTGTTGTGGATGCGAAGGAATCGAGACAGGTGGCGAAGGCAAGAACTGTGGTGGAGGATCTCAAACAGAAGGGCGAATTAGGCGATGTTGTCATTCTGGCTTTGGGTACGAATGGCACATTTTCACCAACGGTTGGTAAGAATCTGGTAGAGGCGATTGGCAAAGAGCGGCAGATCTATTGGGTAACAGCATACGGAAAGCATCTGCAATGGCAGGAGGATGCGAACCGGATGATCTGGTCGATGGCAGAAAAATATGATAATATACATGTGATTGATTGGGCAGCCTATTGTGTGGGACATGATGACTGGTTCTTAAACGATGGGATTCATCTGACGCAGAAAGGCTGTCAGGCATATACACAGATGTTATACGATAATGTAAGTACTGCGTTGAACGAAAACAATCAGGTGAATCAGGCAATGCAGTAGGAAGGAAGAACAGATGGAAATCTATATCATAAGACACGGACAAACGGTATGGAATGCAAAGAAGTTGTTGCAGGGAAGTACAGACATAGAATTGAATGAGAATGGACGAGAACTGGCAGGTGAGACAGGCAGAAACCTGGAATCCGTTCATTTCGATAAGATATACAGTTCGCCATTGATTCGTGCTTATGAGACGGCGTGCCTGATCAGAGGACACCGGAATATTCCAATCATACGGGATGAACGGCTGCGGGAATTATGTTTTGGTATCAATGAAGGTAAGAATTTCTCTAAACTGTTGGAGGATGAATCCGATCCATTCCATTATTTTTTCAAACAGCCGGAATTATATAGAGCACCGGAGCATGGTGAGACGTTAGAACATATTTGTGAAAGGGCAGCGGATTTCTTACAAGAGGTTGTGGAACCACAAAGGAACGAATTGGAACGTATTATGATCGTAGCACATGGAGCACTTAACAAAGCGTTGATGTGCCATATCAAACAACATGATATTTCGCAGTATTGGTCGGGCGGATTGCAGACGAATTGTAATGTGATCATTGTATCGTTGGATGATGCTGGATATCAT
>HF987760.1 GCA_000431135.1 Clostridium sp. CAG:590 | reverse complement strand
TTCATAACTTAATGTTTCGTGCGTTCGGGTCACTACACTGTGCAAGGGTGAATGTTTATTTGAGTTTGACGTAGTTGGATGCAATATATCCGTTATAGGTTTTTCTGCCCTTTTTGAAGCATACTTTATACCATGTATAACCGCCCCTCCGCTTCGAGCCGAGTACGGTTACAACTTTCTTCTTTCCAAGTGTTGTCAGTTTCTTTGAACGTACAGAGCGTGATTTGCGGACGTTTACCCTGCTGGTCTTTATGATGCCGCGTTTTCCAACTTTAACTTTGCTTCCCTGAACATAGCCCTTGGTTGATCCGAGGGATACACGATACCATCTGTTTCCGGAATCATCATATGTTCCATAGATGATCTGCATAGCATCATTTTTCTTTGGTGTTTTTACGACCGTACTTGTGGTAGTAATGCCGGAGTACATTTTTGCTCCGGATTTGGCAAGTGCCATCTGTGTGGTCTTTACTTTGGTGTAAGCACCTTTAGCAGGAGAGTAGTTGCTATATTTGGTGCCGCCGTCTTTTACATACAGACGAACCTTATAATAATAATATTCTCCGGAACTTACTTTCGTGTCTTTGTAGCTTGTGGTAGATGCTTTGGAGATGGTTGTAATCTTGCTGTATTTACCGTTTAATGAGTTAGAACGGTATACAAGATAACCACTGGCGTTGCCATGTTTGGCCCAACCGATGGTGATCGATGTTTTGCTGCGGCTCTTGATGGTTGGAGCAGACATCGTACCCGGAGTAATGTTAAATGTGATGCTGCGGGTTCCGATCGTGCCGTTTGCACCGGTGATCGTTGCCTTTGCAGTTCCGATATCCGTGTTATAGGAATAGGAAACCGTATAATCTTTATTTAATGCCAATGTTTTTCCGTTCATCGTTACGGTCAAAGCAGGTGTAATCGGGTTGCCGGTATATACTTGATCCGGAATCGGTGCAATGGTTGCATTTGCCAAATGATTTTCTGGTGCGACATAGTAGAAGTTCATATCCACATTACCAGAGATTCCGTTTACTTTGCCGACACTGGAATACTGCCAATAAGAAAAAGTACCATTGTACTTTGTGTTCGTTGTATAGTTTGCAAGCCATACCGGGTAGCTGTTACTGATGGTATCTGGGTTTAAATGATTGTTTAACATATCCGGATTGGCATACACCATTGGAGTGTATCCGGCTGCTGCAACTTTTTTACAGAAAGCGAGACATATGTCGGTTGCGGCATCTTTTGAAAGCTTTGCCTTCTGTAAACGTCCGCCGGAATAAAACTCATAATCCAATACAAGCGGTAAACTAACATTATACGAACCGATACGGTCTAATATGTACTGTGCTTCTTCTTCAGCTTCCTTTGTTGTGATCGCCTGCGAGAATACATAGATTCCGACATTGACGCCTGCGGCAATCGCATTTTTCATGTTTTGGTCATAATATTTATCGGCGATCATGTTACCGGCGGATCCGTAACCTCTTGCACCGACACGGATAAATGCAAAATCAATTCCGGCAGCTTTTACCTTTGTCCAATCGATATTGCCCTGCCATTCGCTTACATCAATTCCATTTGCGATGGTAAGACCGAAAAATTGATCCTGATGGCTGTAATTTGATTTTGTATAAGCGCTATATGTAGAAAAGTTTCCATACCGGTTCAGCGCACCATAGCGGGCGATTCCGTTATCTGTATCGGAACCGGCATCTTCATAGAATTCAGCCGGAATGTTCTTCCTGGATAAACGCCCGGCACCCGGATCGTCATTTGCAGCCTGAATAGTGAGCGGACTTAGTAGTACCATACAAGCAAAACATAACGTAAATAAATGTAGTATTCCTTTTTTCTTCATCGTATACATTTGTGTGTAACACACAATCTCCTTTCTTAATTATAAGAATATCTTCTGTGTAGTATAAACTATGTTTACATAAAATTCTACATAAATATAGCAATAAAATAGAGGTATTTTATGGAATTATAGTGAAAAATGAAAAATAAAATAAAAAAGTGAAAAAATATTTACATCAAAAAACCTTGTATTTACAAGTGTTTCGACAATTTGAATAAAAAAAGTTAAAAAAATATGAAAAAAGTACTTGCATTTTTTCTGACCATCATATATAATCGTCATTGTTGTTGAGAACGACAGCAACAAACTTCATAGACGGGCCGCTAGCTCATTTGGTAGAGCACCTGACTCTTAATCAGGGTGTGCGGGGTTCGAGCCCCCGGCGGCCCACTCACAAAGGAATCGATTTGATGTCATTGAACATTGGGTTGGTTCTTTTTCATTATACGGCAAAGGAATTCATACCATGGCAGAGAAATACATTATGATTCATGACATTTTGAGTGAGCATAAGGATCGAATGTTGAACTTAAAAAAGTATTATCCGTTTTTCGTGTTGTGTGATACGACATTTTCCCAGTACAAAGAAGGAAAATATTCGAATCTGGACATGGGATATATTACTATGGCTACTTTGCGGTTTCTGATCAACGAGAATAATTTCCATGAGAGTGAAATTACATATGAACAGTACGAGACATTTTTGTTAGAGGTGCTGCATCGGGAATTTTCCTTAGCGGAGAACGAAAATGAGGAAAAGGAATTATGCAGCTACATATTCGATAAGATTAAAAATGATGGCAAGGCATTTACGTTCCCGTACTTTGATCCGGAGGAAAAGAAGAAGAAAACAAGTCGTGTTAAATTAGTGGACAGCCGGATCGTAGATGGTGTTGTGCTATACCATGTAACAACGGATGGTATTGAGTTTTATCTGGATACCAAGGAGATCAAGGAAGAAAGTAATATTTCCGTGCAACAGCTGCTGTTGGAGAAAATGATCCGGTCCGAGAATTTTGCAGGTGGTATTGAAGTAGTCAAACGGATCAATAATGAGGTGGGCAAGCTTTCCCTTAAGAAGAAGGAAGTGTTAGATCTGCTAGGGTATGATGTGTTTGCAGGTGCAAAAGCCAGCGAAGAATATATGGAGACGGTGTCACGATGGTTTGAGGAGGAGTCCAAATTATTTGAGAAGAACCGTGCTTTGATCGACAAAGCATATGCAAAGGCAAATTCGGAATCCGGTGCGGCTGTTTTAGGCGAGATTCACAAGCTGGATACGGAGCTTAAGAAGACCATTATCCGTCATGGAGAGCTGATCCGTGAAACGATCGAATTACAGAATATTGCGGATGAGATGATCGGACGTGCCAAACTTCGGAAACTTCGTCCGGTATTCCAGTTCCGGGATGCCCTTCAAAAGACGATGAAGTATGACCGGGCGGATGCGCTGGGTATGTTGGTGACGCCATTATTTATGCCGAAACTTACGAAGACATTTGCGGTGGAATCGGTTGACCGTATGCTGGAGAGTAAGGCGGATCAGTCTGATTATGGAGAGAAGATCGAAAAGAAACAGGTCGATGCCGATTATATATATGAGGATGAAGTGGAAGAAGAACGAATTGCGGAGAATTTCGGACGATTGTTTGAAGAACTGCTGGAGCAATTATGGAAACACGGGAAGACCACACTTCCGGAACTGATGGCGATTTATGAGATCAAATTTGGAAAAGAGATCTATCGCAACGGGGATGTCTATTCTTTTCTGGTACATTTAGCCCAGAAGAACCGGTATGAGTTAAAGTCTATGCAGGACAAACAGGATACGTTCCTAGAAGGCATTGTTATGAAGAAGTTAAGTGTCGAGAAGAAGGACAAGTATGGGAACATGGTATTTGAGATCTTCTTTGAGGTCGGGAATATTCTGAACTTTGGAGAGAAGAAGGATGAAGCGTTCAGCATTACCGATATGAGATTTGAGACAGTGTAATAATATATGTAACAGCAATCACATAGTTGTTGATTAAACAAAGACTTTAGTCGTATAATAAAAGATAAGCAGAACAATATATGTGATAAAAGTGAGTGGCGGAGACTGATCATGAACATAATGGAAATGGAGAGTGATATTTATGTGCACACAATCCCAATTGAATATGGTTTCACAATTAGTAGTAGAATGTTACCGAAGAGTGTATGGCATAGATCGAATCAAATCCATTATATTATATGGATCGTATGCGAGAGGAGACTACGATTCGAATTCGGATATTGATATCACGGCAATTGTTTCCGGGGATAGAGAAGAATTACAGAACAAATTAAAACTGGTATGGGATGAGTCGGCAGAGATTGGTCTGGAGAATGACGTGGTAGTTTCGCCGACGGTAATTCCGGAAGATGAATATGAAAAGTATCGCAATGTATTGCCGTACTATAAGAATATCAGTATGGAGGGCAGAAAGATTGGATGATTTAATTCAATACCGCTTAGCAATGGCGGTGGAGAAGTTAATATCTGCAAAAATACTCATGGACGCTGGACAGAATAAGGATTCTGTAGGGCGTTCTTATTATGCCATTTTTTCCGCAGTAAGAGCTGTTCTTGCACGTGATGAAGTGGATTTTTCGAAACATGCAGGAGTAATAGCATATTTCCAAAAGAATTACATACAAACAGGCATTGGCAGATACAGAAGAACAATATGATCATGCAGTAGAGATGTTAGAAGTAATTAAGGAATATTTGGGACAGAATGCATGAGATAGATTAATAAACATGAGGATATGAAATATTATGGAAATGAAAAATTTAGAAAAGGCAACCGATATCTATGCGAAGCTGATCACAGGCGAAGAGATCAAACGGGGTGGAACGAACGGCAGCCTGTATGACGATTATTATGGCAATGCCGAGGTATATGAGATTGTCGGTGTCATTTTGAAAAAATTGAATCTGAACATATACGAATATAAGGAAAGTTTGTTTTTGTCGGCAGGAGAAGGCAATCGGATCTTTGGTTATTCAAATGAAGAATTGAAACGTGCAATGAATCTGCGTTATAATAAAGAGCTGTATTTGTGTTATTTTATTATGTATGAGATATTGTTGTCATTTTATTCGGATTCTGCCTCCTATCAGTTTAAGGAATATATCCGTTTAGAAGATGTCTGTGATGAGATAACAAAAGCTTTGTCTGTCTATACGAAAGACATTGCGGTATATGATACAGATAATGAACAGGAACAGAGTTTTCGGACGATTGCATTGCTGTGGGATGAACTTCCGGCAAGCAGTAACGAGAATCAGGAGGAGATTCGCGCCTCCCGTGCTTCTAAGATCAGTTTCGTAAAGCTGACGTTCAATTTTTTAGTTGGCGAGAAATTATTTGTAGAAGTGAATAAACGCTATTATCCAACCGATCGATTCAAAGCAATCGTAGAACACTATTTCGAGGAATATCGCGGTCAGATATATGATATATTATCTGCACAAAGAAAGGAACCACATGCCTAATATTAATCGAATTCGAGTAAATAATGTAAAATATAATTTTGGAACACAGGGCTATGATGATTTTTCCATGCGTATGTATGGAAAGAATACATTATATGATCTTGCAAATGGTGGCGGAAAAAGTGTGTTGATGCTTCTTTTGCTGCAGAATCTGATTCCCAATTGTACCTTAGATGAGAAACAGCCGATCGAGAAACTGTTCCGGAACGGTGGAGGGAACACAACGATTCATTCTCTTGTTGAGTGGAAATTAGACGACAAAGACATCAAAGAGGGATTCCGCTACATGACAACCGGATTTTGTGCCAGAAAAGCAAAAGACGGTGATGCAGATCAGATTGCACTGCCGGGTGCAGAACAGGCGGCACAGGAACAGAATGTAACAAGGGACAGTGCATCGATAGAATATTTTAACTACTGCATTTTTTATCGGGATTATAATGATAATGATATTGTGAATCTTCCTTTGCAAAATAGTAAAGAGAGGATTACTTATAGTGGGCTGAAGAATTATCTGAAGGATCTTGCAAGACGCAACCTGAACCTTAAGGTGTATGTATTTGAACGAAAGGGAGAATACCAGCGTTTTATCAGCCGGTATGGTTTGTTTGAGAGCCAGTGGGAGATTATCCGTGGAATTAACAAGACGGAGGGGCATGTCCGGACGTATTTTGAGACGCATTATAAGACTACACGGAAAGTAGTGGAGGATCTTCTGATCGAGGAGATCATTGAGAAGGCATTTTTAGTAAAGACGGAACAAAATGATGTCAATGAGGATATGGCAAAGACACTGCTTGATATCAAGGATAAGCTTGTGGAACTTTCGCGTAAAAAGAGTGACATCGCCAATTATGACAAAGAAACCGAGCTCATGCATTTATTAGAGGGAAGAGTGTCTTCTTTTCTTTCTTTGTATGAAGAAAAGGATAAAGTTACCAAAACACTTGCGGACGTCTATGCGACCGGCGAACATTTAAGGGAGCAGGGAGAAGCGGAGATTACTGCCATGGAAGAGAAAAAGGAAGCATATGACAGGCGTCAGGTATTTGAGAAAAAACGAATAGAGGGACTTAAGATTGTCCGGGATCAGTATGATCTGCTACGGGTTCAGGAAGAAATGCAGGGACTTTTGAAATATGTGAATCAGGCAGAACAGGAGCTTGCAATTGCAAAACAGGAGCTTGATCTGAAAGAGAGTATCAATGATTATCTGCGTTATCTGAAAGATAAGGCACAGATGGATGAGAATCAGGCGATGATCGATGCGTCAATGGATTCGAATACCGATCAGCTTGCCAGATTACACACATATGCCTATACCAGGAAACAGATGGATGACCGCAGACTGGCAGATATCCGGAAACAGTTAGAGCGGAAAGAGAAAGCATTTCAGGCGAAAAAGGAAGAGGCAGAACGGCTTTCGCATGTTGCGGAGGAAGGAAATGTTGCATTGGCGGTTGCAAAGAGCCATAAGGAACATTTTGAAAAAGAGTACCACAAATACATGGAAGAGATTGCGGCCGTAAGAAAGGATATCTCCATTCTTGTGTTGGGAGATCTGGAAGATCTCGAAAAAACACTTCGGGAAGAAGAACAGGAATTGACGCAAAAGAGAGAGGTTTCGGAGGAGTCTTATCTTGCAGATTATACACAGGTTAATGCCTTGGAACGGGAGCTGTATGTGGAGCAGGAATCCTTGCAGACCGCAGAACGGGCATTGCAGGAAGCGTCTGATAATCATAAGGAATATATTGAGAATCAGGAACGCCTTAAGAAAATGACACAGGTATATGGTGTAAATGATATGGCACAGTTATATCATACGATCAAGGAACGTGCCTTCCAACAGAAGATAGCAGTTGCGGAACTGGAGAAGAAGATCGCAGCGTGGAACCGGCATTTGGAGCAGGTGCATGAAGGAAGGATTTTAGAGGAATCAGAAGCGGTTACAAAGGTAAAGGATTATCTCGAGAGCCGTCATGGAGATTTTGCGTTGTCCGGAGTGGATTATCTGTCGGCACTTCCAAAGGCAAACCGGGAAGAGTTATTGCAGTGTTTCCCAATGCTGCCATATGGTGTGGTAACAAAACAGTTTGATCTGGTTGAAGAGGATGAACGGATTGGAACGCTTGAACTTGGCAATCAGGCAGTGACGATCTATGACCGGACGATGTTGGAGACACCGCATCTTCCGGCAAAGGAAAAAGGAGTGCTCCTTATTGCGAAGGATCCACAGACATTTGTGGAAGAAGATGCACTTGCGATGGAAGCAACCCGTTTGGAAAAGCAGCTTGCGCAATTGCAGGAGGATCTGGAACGGGCACGGGAATTAGATGCTGTTTACGAGGAAGATCTGGATTATACTGCAAAGTTGAATGACACTGCATTTTTAAATGCAGAACAACGGGTGCAGGAACTGCGGGAACAGGTGTTAGATCATCAGAGAAAGATCGAACAGCTGGAAAAGGATATCGAGCGGACGCAAAAGCACTGTAAAGTACAGCAGCAGGACGCAGAAAAATGGAAACAGACATTAAATGAGAATCAGAAAGAACAGATCAAATTAGCCGGAATCCGTGCAAAGAGCGATCTGGCGGAGGAGAGCAGACAACAGTTAGAACATTATGATGCAGAAGTGAAACGACTTTCTGCCGATACAACAGACGCAGACTCCCGATTGGAACATGCCCGGTTGGAAGCAGAGGAATTGCAGGGACAGATTGTTCATATGGAACAGCAGATTGCAGAAATGACAAGAGACTGGGATGATCTGTACAAAGAATATTATGTAGAAGGCAATTTGACTGCGGTTAATATTTCAGAAGAACAGTTGAAAGCGGAGTTCCTTGCTGCAAAGGCAGTTGTGGAACAGGCAACGATCGTATTGGAAGATAAGAAGAAACTGATCACGGCACTTTCGGAAAGTATGGAACGGGGAATGAAACTGATCCGTAGGCGTGGCATTTCAGTGGAACAGTTAGAGGCATTGCAGCAGACGGAAGGACTTCATCCGGTGGATGAGACATTGCTTAACCGAATGAGTGCACAGTTATCTCAGATCTCGGTACGCTGCGATCAGCTTCGGGCAGATTATAAGAAGAAGGAACAGGAGGCTTCCCGGCTGGAAGGTCGTGTAGAACAGGCAATTCAGACCATGACAGACCGGTTTGGTCAGGAGGCGTTTGCCGAATTAGAGTTTGTCTCTGCCGATACGGAACATGTAACGCCGACGATATCCAAAGAGGATGCACTACAGGCGATTGCGGAAGGGGATCGTATCCTCAAAGAATTGCAGGAAGAGATCCGGAATTATGACAAGGAATACCGGCAGTATGTAAAGAACAACGGAGTCATCATTGATCTGTATAAGGATGTAAAGCGAATTGTGGAGAGTGAAGAGTTAGATATCACACAGGCTGACATCTTGTCCGAAGATCAGGCAAAGATCCGCGAGATCTTTGAAGAGAGCCTGCTGGCATATGATAAGAGCAATAAAGCGCTTGCAAGAGCAAAACAGGAGCTGCTCAATTATAAGACACAGACCGCAAATACATTTTATACAATGGGTGCATTTGAATTGTCGGATTCCGTCAAGGAGGATGTTGAGATTCCGGAGACTTACGAGGATGCAAAGACACTGCTTGCGAATATTCGTGAAATGATTTCCTATATTGCTTTGGAAAAAGAACGTGTGGAGCAGGGAATTGAGGACATGGAGGCAATTAAGAATAATTTTGAGAATCAATGTATTGAAAGATGCCGCGATGTCCGGACGGAATTGGATAAGCTGCCAAAGCTTTCCAGAATCCAGTTAGACGGCGAGATGATCCAGATGGTCAGTCTTTCCGTTCCGTATGTGAAGGATGAATTTATCAAACAGAGAATGTCGGATTATATAGATGAAGTGGTAAATGGTGCGGATCAATTTCAGGATAACAATGACCGGATCAAATATATGAAAAACAGACTCTTGCTTAAAAAGCTGTTTGGGGTTATGGTAACAGATATGAATGCAATCCGGCTGAAATTATATAAACGGGAGCGTATCAAGGAACAGAGCCGGTATCTTCGCTATGAAGAAGCGGTTGGAAGTACCGGACAATCACAGGGTATCTATATTCAGTTCCTGGTGTCGATCATTAATTATATATCTGGAATGTACGCACCGGAAGCAGAGGCAAATGAGCTGAAGAAAGTAATCTTTATCGATAATCCGTTTGGTGCGGCAAAGGATATCTATATCTGGGAACCAATCTTTGCCCTGCTTAAGACGAACAACGTACAGTTGATCGTTCCGGCGCGTGGTGCGACACCGGCGATCACGAACCGGTTTGATGTCAACTACATCTTAGGACAGCAGCTTGTGAATGGCAGACAGCAGACGGTTGTAACAGATTACCGCAGTCAGGTGGAACAGGATGAGGTAGAGTACCGGAACTTAGAGTACAGTCAGGGAACATTTGACTTCATATAAGCAGATGGGGATATCCGATCTTGCGTGTAACGCGTTATTAAAAATAGTGAGCAGGATGTGAAGCGTTTTGCGAGCTTTAACAGGATGATGTTCATCCATATACAAGGAAGGAGGATATGTGTATGCAGGTAGTATTGGAAAATGATCAATTGAGGGTAGCGATCAACTATTTTGGTGCAGAGCTTGCCAGTATGGTGAACAAGGAAACCGGAGAAGAATATATCTGGAATGCGGATGAGAAGTTCTGGAAACGCAGTGCACCGGTATTGTTTCCGTTTGTCGGAAGTCTGAAGAATAAGGAATATAAGTATGATGGAAAGGTGTATCCGATGGGACAACACGGATTTGCCAGAGATATGGAATTTACGCTTGTATTCCAGACAGAGGATGAGGTATGGTTTTCGCTGACAGCAGATGAGGAGACTTATGAGAAGTATCCGTTTACCTTTACCTTAGAGATCGGTTACAAGTTAGTAGGCAATGAGCTGCAGGTTATCTGGAATGTGAGCAATGAAGATAACAAGAAGATGTATTTTTCAATCGGCGGGCATCCGGCATTTATGTGTCCGCTCGGTGGCAGAGGCAAACAGACCGATTACTATATTGCTTTTGACAGTGACAAAGATCTGACATATTCGAAAATAAATGGGAATGGACTTGTCTATAAGAAGGATAATGTGCTGGCAACCAATGGCGGCATGATGAAGATCGATGCCCATTTATTTGATGAGGATGCGTTAGTGATCGAGGGAGATCAGGTACATGAAATCAGTCTGTGTGACCCGGAACAGAAACCATATGTGACCGTGATATGTGATCAGCCATTATTTGGATTATGGTCTCCGGCAAAGAAGAACGCACCGTTTGTGTGTATTGAGCCATGGTCCGGAAGATGTGATGCAGAGGAATTCGAGGGTACGCTGGAAGAAAGAGAATACGGACATGAATTGGAAGTAAATGAGAGCTTTGTGATGGCGTATACGATTGTTGTAGCATAATAAAATCAGAAACAAACAAGGAGAACAAGAATGAGCGCAAGAGCAACGATTGCTGTATGGGCGGGCAAATTTACAACAAAATTATTGCGGTTGGCAGGCAGCGGAGGAACCTCCCTTCCGGGCAAGGTGGTATTAAAGATCTGTCCGGATATTCTAGGTCATCTGGCAAAAGATGTGAAGATCATCTGCGTAACCGGAACGAACGGTAAGACGACAACCTGTCATATCATCAGAGACATGATCGAGGAAGAAGGAAAGACGGTATTTTGTAATGATGCAGGTGCCAATCTGCTTGGTGGAGTTGTGTCGGCTTTTGTTGGAGCGGCAACACTTGGCGGTAAGATCAACACGGACTATGCATTGTTGGAATGTGACGAGGCGGCACTGAAGAGTATTGTAGAACATTTTGGGGATCTTGATGTGACTGCGGTTGTGACGAACGTATTCCGGGATCAGCTCGACCGGTATGGAGAAGTGTTGACGACAGTGAATAAGATCCGGGCAGGACTTTCACAGCTTCCGAATGTGAAACTGGTGCTGAATGCCGATTGTTCTCTGACCAGTTCACTGAGTGATCTGCCACATAGCGAGATCCACTATTTTGGTGTGAACGGACCGCTTTACGAGGGAACTTCTTCGGATATTTCGGATGCGGTATATTGTATTCACTGTAAGACAAAGTACCAATATCATTATCATACATTTGGACATCTCGGTGGCTTCTATTGTGAAAAATGTGGTTATCACAGACAGGATCCGGAGGTTGCACTTACAAAAGTGATCGAATGGAAAGACGCATCTTCCGTGATCGGGATGGATGTGTTTGGCAGCAAGGTGGAAGCGGAAGTGATGCTGCCGGGCGGATATAATCTGTACAATGCACTTGCCGCTACGGAGGTTGCACATCTGATCGGATTGCCGGATGAGAAGATTGTGAAAGTGCTTGGCGGACTTACCACGCATTTTGGACGTATGGAACAGGTACAGCTTGGAAAGGCACCGCTTCATCTGGTATTGGTGAAGAATCCGGCGGGATTCAATGAGGTGCTGCAATTTTTAATCCAGCAACGTCCGACAGGCAATATTGTTTTTGGATTAAATGACAATTATGCGGATGGCAAGGATATATCATGGATCTATGATGTGAAATTTGAACGGCTGACACAGGCGGCTTCCGGAGCAAAGCATTTTTATTTTACAGGGAAGCGGGCATACGATATGCAGCTGCGGTTAAAATATGCGGATTTTGATACAACGAGATTCAGCGTCGAGAAGGACTATAAGACACTGATTACACAGTTACAGGAGAGCGGAGAAGAGACATTTCTTGTATTATCTTATACCTGTATGCTGGAGTTCCGCGATAAGTTAGCAGAGTTTGTACCACTTAAAAAGTATGATGCATCCTAAGTCATGAAAGACAGCAGGGAACAGGGTATCTGACCTTGGGGTATGACCCCCGGTTGGAAAAGAACCGGTCGGAAGAGAGAAAGGAAAAGGGAATGGATCGAGAATTACACATATGTCATTTGTATTATGATATTCTGAATTTGTATGGGGATAATGGCAATATCCGAACCATGGAGAAACGTCTTGCGTGGCGCGGGATTGGCTCGAAAGTGACAAGACTGTCTTTCGGGGAAGTGAACCGGGACGATGATTACGACATTATATTCATTGGTGGCGGGCAGGATTTTGAGCAGGAGATTCTGGTAAAGGATCTGTTCGAATATAAAGAGCAATGGCTCAAAGAGGAGATTGAAAAAGGAACGGTCATTCTTGGAATCTGTGGCGGATATCAGATGCTCGGCAAGTATTATGAGGCGGCAGACGGAACGAGAGTGGATTTCCTTGGCGGGATCAATGTCTATACAACCGCATCCGATAAGCGTATGATCGGTAATTTTGTTTATGAATATACCAGAGACAATGGAGAAACATTTCCAATCGTCGGTTTTGAGAATCATAATGGCCAGACCTGGCTTGGAGAAGGTGTACAGCCGATGGGAAAGATTCTTAAGGGGTATGGGAACAATGGAGAAGACGGAACAGAAGGAGCACGTTATAAGAATGTATTTGCAACATATTCACATGGTCCGCTGCTTCCTAAGAATGCAAGGATTGCGGATGAATTATTAGGAATTGCGTATGAGCGTAAATATGGCGAAGCGTTACCACCGTTAGAACACGATATGGAAGACGCAGCACTCAACGATGTCAAACAGCAACTGGGCTGTTAGTGTAGTCCTTTGCGATAAGGGTGTGTGAGTGCCGGTGATTGGGAGGGTATGTGAGAAAAGAGACACAGAAACAGAAACTGCTTTATCTTGCAAAGATATTATACGAAGAAACAGACGAGGAGCATATCTTAACTGCGGATAAAATTGTAACAAGACTGAATGAGTACGGTATATCCTGTGAGCGTAAGACAATATACAGTGATATGGATATACTGTCGGAATTTGGAATGGATATTGTAAGAGAACATCGGGGAGCCTGGTTAGCCTCCCGTATGTTTGAATTGCCGGAATTAAAATTGCTGGTCGATGCGGTACAGTCTTCTAAGTTTATTACAGAGAACAAATCAAGGGAGCTGATCGGAAAACTATCCCGGTTATCCGGCAAAGCATATGCGAGGAAACTTACCGGGCAGGTTGTGGTGCGGGATCGTGTCAAATCGATGAATGAGAGCATCTATTATAATATTGATAACATTCAGGATGCCATAAGACAAGATCACCAGATCACATTTGGATATTATGAATGGAATGTGAAGAAGGAACTGGTGCCGAGAAAGGCCGGAGAACGTTACCGGATCTCGCCGTGGTTCTTTCAATGGGATAATGACAAATATTATCTGGTCGGATATGATGATGCGACAAAGCAGATGCGGCATTACCGGGTCGATAAGATGAAAGAGATTGTGGAAGAACCGGAAATGTGGCTGGGAAGAAAAATGTATGAGCAGATTGACCTAAGCAGCTATGGGACACAGACATTTGGAATGTTTGCCGGGGAAAAGGTAACGGTCACACTGATAGCGGATGCCACCCTTGCCGGGGCGATGATCGATCATTTTGGCAGGGAAGTCTGGATGCATCCCACCGAAACATGGTATGAGGAAGAAGCAGAACCGGATGAAAATGACAGACGATGCAGGAAGGTGTCGGTTGTTGTGGATACGGTAGTCAGTGACCGCTTTTTTGGCTGGGTATTCGGGTTTGGAGACAAGCTGAAGATTGCAGAGCCTGTCTGGGTACAGGAAGCTTATATACAGATGATGAAGAAGGTATGCGAACAGTATGAAAGGGGCACATTATGAAAGAATATATTATGGCATTGGATCAGGGGACAACGAGTTCAAGGTGTATTATCTTCAATAAGAAGGGGGAGATCGTGTCTTCGGCACAGAAGGAATTTACACAGTATTTTCCGAAGTCCGGCTGGGTGGAACATGATGCAAATGAGATCTGGGCATCCCAGGCAGGCGTTATGACCGAAGCAATGGCAAAATGCTCCATAGAAGCGGCGGAGATTGCAGCGATCGGAATTACCAATCAGAGAGAGACAACGATCGTCTGGGACAAGGAGACCGGAGAACCCGTGTATCATGCCATTGTCTGGCAGTGCCGCAGAACAGCAGATTATGTGGAACAATTGAAGGAAGAAGGCTATGACCGGATCATAAAAGAAAAGACCGGACTGATCGTAGATCCTTATTTTTCAGCGACGAAGATCCGGTGGATATTAGAGAATGTGGAAGGAGCGAGAGAGAAGGCAGATCAGGGCAGATTATTATTTGGAACGGTGGATACGTGGCTGATCTACAAAATGACAAAAGGAAAGGTATTTGCAACGGATGTGACCAATGCGTCCCGTACAATGCTGTATAACATTCATTCGCTATGCTGGGATGAAGAGCTGCTTCGCAAATTTGATATTCCACGTTCCATGCTGCCGGAGGTAAAACAGTCTTCGGAGATATACGGAGAGACCGGTGAGGCGTTACTTGGTGAACCTGTTACGATTGCAGGCGTTGCAGGAGATCAGCAGGCTGCATTATTTGGACAGTGCTGCTTTGAAGCGGGACAGAGCAAGAATACATACGGAACCGGCTGCTTTTTATTGATGAATACCGGAGAACAGGCGGTAGATTCAAAACACGGGCTGTTGACCACAATTGCCATCGGACGCAATGGCAAGATACAATACGCATTAGAGGGAAGTGTGTTTGTTGCAGGAGCAGCAATCAAATGGCTGCGGGATGAACTGAAACTGATCGATACGGCAGCAGAGACAGAAATGCGGGCGGCATCAGTGCCGGATAGCAATGGCGTATATGTTGTGCCTGCATTTACCGGCCTGGGTGCCCCGTATTGGGATGCTTATGCGAGAGGTGCGGTATTCGGTCTTTCGAGAGGAGCAAACCGGGCACATTTTGTACGGGCGACATTGGAATCCCTTGCGTACCAGTCACTGGATGTGATAC
>HF987759.1 GCA_000431135.1 Clostridium sp. CAG:590 | reverse complement strand
TCTATCCGTTTCGCACGTCCGTCCTTTACGCTGTGCAAGGGGGTTAGTCTTCGATTTCTCCGTTTTTGTGACGTACGAAGAAGTCTTTTGTTTCTTTTACAACCACACCGGAAAGTGCAAAGATTGCGATCATATTCGGAATTGCCATCAATCCATTGAAGATATCTGCAATTGTCCACACTGCCTTAACAGTCATATAAGGTCCAATGAATACAGCAATGATATATAACCAGCGATATACCATGATGGATTTTCCTTTGCTTCCTGTTAAATATTCCAAACAGCGTTCAGAATAATAATCCCATCCAAGAATCGTTGTAAATGCAAAGAATACCAGGCAAAGCATTAAGAGGAATGCAGATACCTGTGCAGGAATCGGTAAACCGTTCTGGAATGCATAAGTAGTTACCTGTACACCTTCCAAACCCTCCTGCTGCCATGCACTGGTCAATACAATAGAAAGACCTGTCATGGTACAGATCACAATTGTATCTACAAAAGTTCCTGTCATAGAGATCAGACCCTGACGAACCGGCTCCTTTGTCTTAGCTGCTGCTGCCGCGATCGGTGCAGATCCCAGTCCTGCCTCATTCGAGAAAATACCACGGGCGACACCCTTCTGCATGGCAACGATCATAGAACCAGCCACACCACCGGCCACTGCCTGTGGATTAAATGCACTCTTTACAATAATAACAATTGCATGTGGAATCTCAGTAATATTACAGATCAATAATACAACAGAAATCACAACATAAATAATTGCCATAAATGGTACGATAATCTGTGATACACTTGCAATTCTCTGAATACCACCGATCAATACCAATGCAACGCAGATACTTAAGATCAATGATGCAATTACAACTGTCCATGAATACGTTCCGATTCCGGGAATGGTAACTGTATTAGTCTTATCCGGATCAAAGAAACCCTGAACCGCAGAAGATATACCATTCACCTGTGAAAATGTTCCAATACCAAACAATCCAACACAAATACCAAAGAATGCAAAGATCTTAGCCAGCCATTTCCAGCCTTCTCCAATTCCTTTTTCTATGTAATAAAATGGTCCGCCTAATGCATGGTTCTCATCATCTACCACACGATACTTAACCGCAAGTAATCCTTCTGCATACTTGGTTGCCATTCCGAAAAATGCTGCAAGCTCCATCCAGAACAATGCTCCCGGACCACCGGCTCCAATCGCAGTTGCAACTCCGACAATGTTACCGGTACCAATTGTTGCAGATAATGCAGTACAAAGTGCTCCAAACGAAGTAACCTCGCCTTCGCCCTCTTCTTCATTCCTCACCATCCATTTCAGAGCCAGAGGTAACTTTCTTACCTGCAACAGGCCCAGACGGATCGTCAACAGGATTCCACCTGCCATGATCAATATCATAAGCGGCACACCCCAGACCAAATCATCAACCTTCGTTAAAAATTCATTCACTGTATCCCACATATTCTCCTCCTTGTGTGTTATCAGTTTATCAACAGTTACTCAACCCCACTATCCTATCATAATTTTTATGAAATGGAAAGCTAAATCCTGATATTTTTCATGTTTTAACCGTGTCTTTCCTTATTCTTTTAAGAATATCTGCTCTATCATCTTATTATCTGATTCTGTTTCTCCCAAAACTCTCACTTTCAAAAATTGTGGTTTCTCTTATTTACAATGACGCTTTATCTTTCCACTCTCCGTCCGTGGAAGTTTTTCCACCCGTCTGCAGATCTTTGGTATCTCATAAGACTGCAGCACATCCCGCAGTCTTTCCCGGATCTGTGTCATTCCCGGCAAGTCTTCCTCCCCTTCATAATCAAATTTCAATTGCTGATGTGTTCCTTTCATCCCCACCTTTGCAATTCCGGCAACATGATATATGTCTGAAAATGTCTGTTCAATCCGGTATGCAGACACCTTTCTTCCATTAATATTCAGTATATCATCTGCCCTTCCAAGAAAATAGAAATAACCCTTTTCGTCCATCCGTCCCAGATCTCCGGTATTATGTGGCATTTTCACCCCGATCACACCATATGCGCTTTCCACATAGAAGGAACCATCCCGGATCACCGCCTTTACATTTGGAAACAATCGTCCTACCTGTGAAGCATCCTCCGTTATCTCCTCTTCTGAAAGATATGTGATATAACTCACCTCACTCGCACCATAATATAAAACTACATGTATATCCGGAAATACATGCTTTACCTTAGCCAGTTCCTGTTGTCCAAACGACTGCGAACCCGTTGTAAAATGCCTAACCCCATATACCGGCCTTCCTACCACCCGGCACAACGCCATCATCTTTGCCGGAATCAGATAAATTGCGTTTACCTTATGCTGTAATATTAACTGCAGCCAATATCGTGGTCGAAACCGTTTTGTTGCCACTACCGTTCCACCCGTTGCAAACAGACCCATATATAGATTCAGATTACCGGTAAATGCCAATGATCCCTGTGCAAACAGCACGGTATCCTCTCCCATGGAAAAAATATCATTCTGAACCGGGAAGAAATCTGCCCAGCTTGCAAAAGTACGAAACATAATTTTCTGTCGGCCGGTGGTTCCGGAGGTCAGTACCCCCATCACTGCCTGTTCCGGCACAGGGGTTCGTTCTAACAGCATATAATCCTCATCCGGCATATCTTCCGGTACAATAACCGGCACATATGAAGTTTCCTGGCAGGCAAAGAATACAACGAATGCTTCTGTTATGGAATGTTCGCGCACAAGATAAAGCTGCTTGGAATTCCGTTCCGGATTCTTCTCTTTATCTGTTTCCTCATCCCTTATCTGCTGCCGCATGAGAGATGCCTGCTCCACCATTTGTCCGTATGTAATCACATGATCATCTTCAACAAGCATGATGTGCGATTCCGACTGTTGACAAAGCATATCCCAATATCCGACATTTTCCTCGTTCTGTAGTTTCTTGCCCTCCTGCTCATTCATCCTGCATTCCGTCACCTGTTTTTCCTCTTTCTTTGTCTTATCCGGTTCTTTATTCCATTCCACTAACATGGCCGTTCCAATTCCTCCCGCTGCAGATACCGCCGCAATTCCATATTTTCTTTCTGATTCATCCATCCCGGATATAACTTCCGGAACATCTAATTGCCGGAGTGCCTGTAATAAATGAAGTGTTATAATCGCACCGGATGCACCATACGGATGCCCATAAGCCAGGGCACCCCCATAGATATTATACCGATCACAATGCTCCCCTAATTCTCCCGCCACAATCTCATCAATGACTGCAAAAGCTTCATTGTATTCCCATGCCGTGATCTGCTCCGCCGACACAGCATTCCGTTCTAACAGTTTGCGAATTGCCGGCACCATACTTTCCGGACTATAATCCGGATCTGCTCCAACAGACACCACATCTACAAGCCGTGCTTCCCATGACAACTCATGCGTACTTGCATATTTCGCTGAGCACAACACAACAAATGCCGCCCCATCATTGGTAAGGCTCACCGTTCCTGCTGTCACATATTCTCCGCCCGGAACCAGCGCCGGCAACCTTCGCAACAGACGTTCCGACATCTTCGGTCTTATTCCTTCATCATAAGCCTTCGCATTCCGTGAATCCACCTCGCTTGATTCATAATAAGGCGTTGCCAGAACATCGTTTAACAGCCCATGTTCTGCCGCTTCCGCTGCCCTTTGATGGCTTGTAATAACATATTGTTCCATAGCATTTTTATCTATACCTAATTTTCTTCCCACCCGTTCTGCCCCTTTTAGCATCGCTAATTCATCTTGCATTCCGGGTGCAAACTTTGCAACAGAATACGCCGGATGCTCCGCACAATAATCGGGATGTCTCTCATTATGAACTCTGGTTGGTTTGGTTGATGCACTTTCCATTCCCCCTGCCACGATCACATCAGCCAGACCTGCCTCGATCCTAGCCGCTGCCATGGCAATTGCCTCTAACCCGGAACCACACTGTACATCCACTGTGATACCGGATATCTCCTGCGGATAACCTGCTTCCAATAAAGCCAGTCTTGTCACATTGCCGCCTCCTCCTATGCCATTACCGGCAATCACCATATCAATATCTTCTACCGGTATACCGCACCGTACCGGAATCTGCCTCAGTACATGCGCTCCCAACTGCTCCGCACTCACATTACGGTACATTCCACCTTCTACTCCTATATATGTTCTAAGTCCTCCAACAATCCCGACATGTTCCATATTCTATACCTTTCTGCTCACATTTTATGTTTTATACGCAAAGAAGCAGCCCCATAATACCATTGCAGGAGCTGCTACTTATCGGTGTTTGGCGAGTCACGCCATCATATTATACTTCTTCCACTTTCTTCTTGCCGCCATGTCCCATACTGTCTTCCATTGCATAGAACGCAACCTGAATTGGCTTTGCAATCAGAACCGCAGCAATACACTTCACGATATCCAACGGAATAAATGGTACAAATCCTGCAAAGAACGCAGCCTTCCATGTCATTCCCGCTGCAAATTTCATCCATACAAATCCTGCTCCGTCAATAATCGGAATACCAATCAGAATTGCCACAAGTGCATAACGCACGATATTGTACTTCTTACCACGCAACCATGCGATCAATACAACTGCCACGATGAATCCGATAAAGTATCCACCCGCCGGACCAAACATCTTACCAGGACCCGATGCACCACCATATACCGGTGCACCAACTAAACCCAGCAGCCAATAACAAAGCAGTGTAATAAATGCCTCTAACGGCGACAGGGTCAAAGCAACCAGGTTGACTGCCAATGTCTGTCCTGTAATCGCAGCCTCTGAAAACGGTAACGGAATACGCAGGTAAGATGCTGCACTTACAAATGCTACCATCAATGCAATTTTCGTAATCTGTGGGGTTGATAATTTCTTCTTATCCATATCTTTCTCCTTACTCAACACGTTTGTGAATTGTGAAATAGGTGGTGTCTGTCACAACAAGCCGTACACCGTCATCCTTTGCTTCGATCCGGCAACATACACCCACCGGCAATGGCTGGTGAAATGCCGTCTCATAGCTTGCATGTTCTGTGAAAAATTCCTGCAACGATTTCCGTCTTTGCAACTCATACAAGACATACAATCCCGGAACGATCGCATTCCTGCCACGGTGGATCGGGTTCGTATCCTGTACCAGATTCAGGTAATGGTCAACCTGTTCCTGTGCAATCGTTATCGTACCATCCGCATCCAAATGATCCTCCGGCATTCTTTGCACAAGATCACACGGCGTTCCTTCCTGTTCCGGACACTTCTTAGAAACTTCTCCCGGTTTCCATAACGTGATCTGTAAAAACCCCGTCTCATTCTTGTCCTGATCCCTTCCCGTCACCCGTATCACTGCATAGCCCGGCTTTTGTTTGATCATTGCTGCCTCCACATAAGCATATTCTCCACTTACATTCCACAACACTTTTGCGATCACATAACCATCAAACATGCCATCATTGTATGCTGCTAATGCCTTTACCAGTTGTAAGAAACCGTTCAGTTTCCACACCTCCCATCCAAATGTCAACCTATACGAATCATACCAGTTAACATTCATCCGGTTAAGAATACCCGACTTTCTTCCAAATGTCAACCCATTTGTCAAAAAAGAGTTAACATTTTCCTTTTCTTTTTGGTTCTTTCCTTTTTTTTAGATTAGGGCTTGCATTTTGGAATGTATAAGTATATAATCTATCAAGTGAGCTTTCTTAATGAAGATATCATTTCTCACTTCGGGGCGTGGCTCAGCTTGGTAGAGCGCTTGGTTCGGGACTAAGAGGTCGTGGGTTCGAATCCCGTCGCCCCGACGATCAAAGGACGCTATTACAAGAGATTGTAATAGCGTCCTTTTTATATCCATTCTTATTCGTGTATCGTACTAACTCAAACTTTATCTAATGGTGGTCGGCTCGTTGTCTACGCAAAAAGACCACCACATGTCTTACGACATGCAGTGGTCTTACATTCATCTATCCAATGAATTGGATGATTCTCAGGCCTTACCTACAGATCCGAATAATTCCATCTTCTCTTTTACAGTAGCCTTGATTGCTTCAGCACCCGGAGCTAATAACTTACGAGGATCAAATCCTTTACCCTCTAAGTCCTTACCAGCCTCAATGTACTTACGTGTAGCTTCCTGGAAAGATAACTGACACTCTGTATTAACGTTGATCTTAGAAACGCCAAGTTCGATTGCTTTCTTGATCATATCAGCAGGCATACCTGTACCGCCGTGTAATACTAATGGCATCTCACCGGTCTTAGCCTGGATTGCATCCAATGTCTCGAAGCTTAATCCCTTCCAGTTTGCAGGATACTTACCATGAATATTACCGATACCTGCAGCTAACATATCTACGCCAAGATCAGCGATTGTCTTACACTCTTCCGGATCAGCACACTCGCCCATACCAACAACGCCGTCTTCTTCTCCACCGATTGATCCTACTTCACACTCGATAGAAAGACCTAAGTTATGAGCTACATTAACCAACTCTGTAGACTTTGCAAGGTTCTCTTCGAATGGATAATGAGATCCATCAAACATGATAGAAGTAAATCCAGCCTTAATACACTTATAACATCCTTCATAAGTACCATGATCTAAATGAAGTGCTACAGGAACTGTAATTCCCAACTCTTCATCCATAGCCTTAACCATAGCTGCAACAGTCTTGAAACCTGTCATATACTTACCGGCACCTTCAGATACACCTAAGATAACCGGGCTCTTTAACTCCTCTGCTGTTAAAAGAATTGACTTTGTCCACTCAAGATTGTTGATGTTGAACTGACCAACTGCATAATGACCAGCTTTGGCCTTCTTTAACATTTCTGTTGCTGAAACTAACATGAATCATTCCTCCATTTGTTATAAATATTACAGGTGAAGTTATATGCGCACCTGCACACCTATACTGATTATACCCTAAGTGATCTGAAAAATAAAGTACAATTTTCTTCCGGATTAAAACGTATTCTTTTCCTATACAAGCGTACGTTGTTACGAATAATAACATTTTGTTTTGAGCAAATCTTCTCTTGCTTTATTTTATGTTAAATGATATGATGTCATTATTGAAAGGTTATCATATTTTGTTATATTTAATAACATTTTAAGAGTGAGGTATCATTATGAAAGAATTATCTTTATCCAAAATCAGCGAATTAGTAACAGATGGCAGAAAACATATGAATCTGTCACAGCAACAGTTAGCGGATACAACCGGAATCAATCGTACGATGATCAGTCATATTGAATCCGGTGAATATGTACCATCTTTACAGCAATTGACCTCTTTATCAGCGGCTTTGCATTTTGATCCAACTGACATTTTTACAGAAAACGGGAATGGAAAGAACTTAGAAAAAGCCTCTCCACTCAACATTGCGATTGCCGGAACCGGCTATGTAGGATTATCTATTGCTACACTGTTATCCCAGCATAACCATGTTACTGCCGTTGATATCATTCCTGAGAAAGTCGAGAAGATCAACAACCGAATCTCCCCTATTCAGGATGATTATATTGAAAAATATCTTGCCAATAAAGATCTGGATCTGACCGCTACAATCGACGGAGAAGCTGCATACAAAAATGCTGACTTTGTTGTTATTGCAGCCCCAACCAATTATGATTCCCAGAAGAATTATTTTGATACCAGTGCGGTTGAAGCTGTTATCGAATTGGTATTATCCGTTAATCCGGATGCGATCATGGTGATCAAATCCACAATCCCTGTTGGGTATACCAAATCGGTTCGCGAAAAATATCATACAGATAATATTATATTCAGCCCGGAGTTTTTACGTGAATCCAAAGCTTTATACGACAACTTATATCCATCCCGTATTATTGTCGGAACAGATTTAGAAAATGAAAGACTGGTAAATTCTGCCAAAACATTTGCTTCTTTATTACAGGAAGGTGCGATCAAGAAGAATATCGATACTCTATTCATGGGATTCACGGAAGCAGAAGCCGTAAAATTATTTGCTAATACTTATCTTGCCTTGCGGGTTTCTTACTTTAACGAATTAGATACTTATGCAGAATCCAAAGGATTAAACACGCAACAGATCATTGATGGCATCTGTTTAGATCCAAGAATCGGTTCCCATTACAATAATCCATCCTTTGGTTACGGCGGCTATTGTTTACCAAAAGATACCAAACAGTTATTAGCAAATTACAAAGACGTTCCGGAGAATCTGATTGAAGCAATCGTAGAGAGTAACCGGACAAGAAAAGATTTCATTGCAGACCGCGTATTAGACATTGCCGGATATTACTCTTACAGTGGTGCAGACGGTACTAACAACACATATAACCCATCTGCCGAAAAAGAAGTTACGATCGGTGTCTATCGCCTGACCATGAAATCCAATTCAGACAACTTCCGTCAGTCATCCATACAGGGTGTCATGAAACGAATCAAAGCAAAGGGTGCAAATGTAATCATTTACGAACCAACCTTAGAAAACGGAAGTACATTCTTCGGTTCAAAAGTAGTAAATGACCTTGATGAATTCAAGGCGCAAAGCAACGCGATCATTGCAAACCGTTACAGTGACAAATTAGATTCCGTAAAAGACAAAGTCTATACACGTGATCTGTTCCGGAGAGATTAATATAATCCTGATCATATGCAAATACCGGGCGTATGCAATAACATCTATATCGCATACGCCCGGTATTTTATTCTTCATTAACCGGAATTAATTTCTTTAATACTTTGTACAATGTGTCCACATCGATTGGTTTCGGTAAATGTTTCTGCATACCGGCTTTCAATGATTCTTCTATGTCCTCATCATATGTATTCGCCATCAGACCAATAATCGGTATCGTCTCTCCATCTTCTTTACCGGATATCCGGATACAACGCGTTGCCTCTCTTCCATCCATATATGGCATATGGACATCCATCAATATTGCATCATAGGTAAATGCCGGTTGTGAGATAAACTGTATAACAGCCTTCTTACCATTCTCTGCCGCATCGACTTCAAAGCCCACAACCTCTAATACTGCCCGCAAAGCATCCTGAGCCATCTCACTGTCCTCTGCGATCAGAATCCGTTTTCCGGTAAAATTCCCCGCCTGAAGATTCGTTTTCTTCTTCACCGGCTTATTCTTTTCCGCCTCCTGCAGATCAAATGGAATGGTAAAGTATAACTGTGTGCCATTCCCGGTGACGTCAACTCCGATCTCGCCGCCCATTAGCCGGATAATGTGACTTGCCAGTGAAAGACTGAAATATTGTTCATCAATCACTCCATTATCTGCATTGTGAGAAAATCCAAATATACTTTCTTTCATTTTCTCATTCAGACCATTTCCGGTATCTTCAATGATAAACCGCAAAAATACCCGCTTACCATCCACAGCAATCTGTCTTGTCAGTAACCGAATCTGTCCGGAGATCGGTGTATAAGAAATTGCATTCTTGATCAATGCCGTCATCGCCTGACGAAGTCGAACGGAATCCCCGATCAATTGTTGATACTGACACTGTGACTCCATATCAAACTGCACATTCTTCTTCTCAATCGTTTCACGGACATCAATGTCGATCTGATTCAGAAAGTTCTCTAACCGGAACGGTTGTTTCGAAATAGTAATACTCTCCTGATCTACTTTTACAGTCTCTAATAAAGAATCCATTACCTGCATCATATGATCTGCATAGTCATCTATGTTAGACAAACATTCTAATAATCGCTCTTTATCCTCATATACCTGTCTCGCCACACTACACATACTGATAATCCCACTCATCGGAGTTCTGATCTCATGCGAAATGTTAGCCAGTACCTGCCCTTGCAATTCCGCTGCAGACCGGGCTGCCATCAGAGAATTCCGCAGATATCTATCCTCCTCAATCTGGGTACTTCGCACCTGCTCAACATCCTGAAACAAAATATATACAACAACTTCTTTGTTACTGTTTTGTTCAAACAAAAGCTGTCCGTTCATACAATGGTAACTGCCTTCATGCGTCCGGTAACGAAAATCTATCTCTTTCTTGGTAACACCATTCTCATATGCATCCTGTAAAAAATTAATATCGAAACACTCTAAAAACTTCTGCTTATCATCCAGATGCACCTTTGATAACCATTTTAATACAAAATGCATGCTATATGAATATTTATTATCTAATTGCTCCCTAAACAGATTATAAAAAGTATCCCGTCTGATCTCCACTGCGATCAGATCCTTGTATATCTGCTGCAGGGCAAAAATAACCTTCTTGCCCATAACCGCCCTATGATCCACTTGTTGCTGTCCAATCTGCTGTTGTAACGTAAGCAAAAAACCTATCCGGTTATCCTTTAAACGAATCCGGGTTACAGAAACACGATACGAATCCTCTAAGAATGGCAGGTACATTACGTTATCTGTGACTTCTCCCAACTGCAATTCACGGATCACACAATCCTTGCAAATGTTCTCTTCCCCTTTTAAAACCTTATAACAATTATCGCCATTTTTAATATGCGGACATGCTTCTTTTGCATAGTTGTTCATAAACTGAATCTTATATTCATCATCCACCATAAAGACCATTGTTTTTGTCATGGAACTTGCAAGCTTAAACAATCTCCAATCGCTTTCTCCCATCACTTCTTTGTAGAACTGACGAATCAACACTTCATTCATCAACTTCAATAGCACATGCAATGATTTGGTGTCCTCTTCTGACAAGCTCTTGATGTGATTCCATCCGAGGACTATATAGCCAATGATATTCCCATGATTCGTCATCTGATATTCCACTACTGCTTCATATCCACACTCCTTGTAAAGCGTTCTCTCTGCAGCAGGTAATACCATAGTCGCTCTGGCAACATACATATCTTCTTCATCAAAATGATACCACTCTTCAATTAAATGAATGTAGGATTCAAAGTCAATGGCACGCTCAACTTCGCCGCTCTCCCAGTCAAATACCACTTCTAATTGTCTGGCATCCTCTTCATAACGGATCACATACATGCTATCCATCTCTAATTCATTAATCATACGTTCCATCGTTCGTTCAATTCCCTTGGAAATACTGGAACTATGTAACAAATCCTCAATCGCATCCGCCTCTAATAACCCCATATCATCTATCCCTTCATATAGCATAAAATGTATTTCATTCAAAAAAAAACAAAATGATTCTCATACAGCTTTATTGTACCACAAAGCCAACTTATTGGATATAGAAAATGACAACTTCTTACATACTGCGCTCTTCCATTTTATATATTTTCACTTTCTTTTCTGTTTACTTTTACTAACTTTTATGTTTAGTATTGACTTCACTAAAGATATGAGTATAATAACACTTGTTGTGTTTAGTAAAAGTAAACTTTAAATTTATTATTATGTAAGGAAACGATATGAAAATTGGTAACAAAATCAAAACCCTTCGTATTTCCAAAAGCCTGACACAGGAAGAACTTGCCGACAGAGCAGAACTATCCAAAGGATTTATCTCGCAATTAGAAAGAGACCTGACCTCTCCATCTATTGCAACCCTGACCGACATTCTGCAATGCTTAGGTACGAATCTGAAAGACTTTTTTAATGACGAAGAAGAAGAACAGATCGTCTTTCACAAAGAAGACTATTTTGAAAAGAAAGACGAAGAATTGGGAAATACAATAGAATGGATCATTCCCAATGCACAAAAAAACGAAATGGAACCGATCCGATTGACATTAGACCCCGGCGGTTCTACATATCCTGATCTACCGCATGAAGGCGAAGAATTTGGATATGTTCTAAGCGGCTCTATCCAGATTCATATTGGTAACCGCACACACAAGGCAAAAAAGGGGGAGGCCTTTTATTTTACCCCTTCCAACAAGCATCATATAGAAGCTGGAAAGAATGGCGCTACTTTAATCTGGGTATCCAGCCCTCCAAGTTTTTAATGCTCCATGACCAATACATATATGATCACCTATACTTAATCCTAAAGGAGGACTTGTTCCATGGCTAACAAATTAATTGACCTCGTAAACATCACAAAATCCTATGGTGACAATGTTGTTTTAGACGACCTTGATCTCTATATCCGTGAGAATGAATTTCTGACTCTATTAGGTCCTTCCGGATGTGGTAAGACAACTACCCTCCGTATTATTGGTGGATTTGAACACCCCGATAAAGGCAAAGTCATGTTTGACGGCAGCGACATTACCCAACTTCCGCCAAATAAACGACAGCTGAATACCGTATTTCAGAAATACGCTCTTTTCACACATATGACAATTGCAGAGAATATTGCATTTGGATTGAAATTAAAGAATAAAAGCAAGGCTTATATTGATGACAAGATCAAATATGCACTCAAACTCGTAAATCTGGATGGCTACGAAAACCGTAAACCAGACTCCTTAAGCGGCGGTCAGCAGCAGCGTATCGCCATTGCACGTGCAATTGTAAATGAACCGAAGATTCTGCTATTGGATGAACCCCTTGGTGCTTTGGATCTGAAGCTACGTCAGGATATGCAATATGAATTGATTCGCTTAAAAAACGAACTAGGAATTACTTTCATCTATGTCACCCACGATCAGGAAGAAGCTCTGACCATGAGTGACACGATCGTTGTTATGAATCAGGGATACATCCAGCAGATTGGAACACCGGAAGACATTTATAACGAACCGGAAAATGCCTTTGTTGCAGACTTTATCGGTGACAGCAATATTATTGATGCTACCATGCTCGAAGATCGTCTTGTATCTTTCCTGGGTGTGAAATGGCAGTGCGTTGATGAAGGATTTGGTCAAAACAAACCGGTCGATGTCGTGATCCGTCCGGAGGATGTTGTGTTATGTAAACCAGAAGAAGGCACCATTTCCGGTGAGGTCACACACATTATCTTTAAGGGTGTTCATTATGAGATGGAAGTTATGGCCGGCGGCTTTGAATGGCTCGTACATTCTACGGTTATGCATCCGGTTGGTGAAAAGGTCGGTATCAGCGTTGACCCATTTAACATCCAGATCATGCACAAACCGGAATCCGAAGATGAGGAGGTTGCTTACATTGAAGACTAAACATAGTAAATGGCTGGCAATGCCCTTCACGGTCTGGGGAATCGTATTTATCCTGATTCCACTATTTATGATCTTCTATTACGGGCTCATTGACACAGACAAACATTTTACACTTGCCAATATCACCGCAATTGCAGAACCGGAACATTTAAAGGCTCTTGGATTGTCGATCGTACTTTCACTGATTGCAACCATTATCTGCTTAGTACTCGCCTATCCGCTGGCAATGATCCTCTCAAGACTTGGCGTGAATCAGAATAGCTTTATTGTATTAATCTTTATCCTTCCAATGTGGATGAATTTTCTTCTGCGCACATTGGCATGGCAGACGTTATTGGAAAAAACAGGTGTTATTAATTCCATTTTGAATTTTTTACATCTTCCAACACTCAATATTATCAACACTCCATATGCAATTGTACTTGGTATGGTTTATAACTTTTTACCATTTATGGTACTTCCGATTTATAATGCTCTGATCAAATTAGATGCTGATGTCATTAACGCAGCCAGAGATCTGGGGGCAAACGGAATACAGACATTCACCAAAGTAATATTTCCATTGACACTGCCCGGTGTCATCAGCGGAATCACTATGGTATTTATTCCTGCCCTCACCACCTTCGTTATCTCAAATTTATTAGGCGGAAGCAAGATCCTGTTGATCGGTAATGTAATTGAGCAGGAATTTACACAGGCAAGTAATTGGAACTTAGGAAGCGGACTTTCGCTTGTCATGATGATCTTTATCCTGATCAATATAGCATTCTCCGCTATATTTGATAAAGACGGGGAAGGAGGAATGATGTAATGAAACGATTTATCGAACGTTTTTACGTTGCTATTATATTCATCTTTTTATATGCACCGATCGTAACATTAATCGTACTTTCCTTTAACAACAGCCGAACACGGGCAAAATGGGGTGGCTTTACCACTAACTGGTACAGTGAACTGTTCAAAAATGATGCTATTATGCGGGCTCTTTATAATACGATCTTCATTGCAATCATTTCTTCTGTTGTTGCAACGATCATCGGAACCATTACCTGTATCGCACTTAACAATATGAAGGTCCGCACACGCAATCTGTTACTCGGCATGAATAATATTCCTATGCTGAATGCAGATATTGTAACCGGCATCTCTTTGATGCTGCTCTTTATCAGTTTTGGATTCCGGTTTGGTATGCAGACGATCCTGCTTGCACATATCACATTTAATATTCCTTACGTTATATTAAATGTCATGCCAAAGTTTAAGCAATTGAATCCAAATACTTATGAAGCAGCCCTCGACTTAGGTGCCTCTCCGGTCTACGCATTTTTTAAGGTGATTTTCCCGGATATCCTACCGGGAATTCTGTCCGGATTCCTGATGGCATTTACAATGTCCTTAGATGATTTCATTATCACACATTTTACGAAAGGTGCCGGCGTGGATACCCTCTCTACCAAGATCTATACGGAAGTCCGAAAAGGAATCAAGCCGGAAATGTACGCACTTTCCACGATCATTTTCGTAACCGTATTTGTGCTATTGTTAATTGTAAATGCCGGACCTTCCAAAGAAAAACAGCCAAAGAAACACACCGGTTTCCTGCGTAAATATTCCAGACAGTTTGCAGTAGCAGCCGTTGCCTTTATCTTAGTCATCGGTTCAATCTTCCTGTTCCGGAACAAAAATAATGAACAGGTCATTGTCTATAACTGGGGTGAATATTTGGATCCGGAAGTTCTCAATATGTTTGAGGAAGAAACCGGTATCGAGGTTGTCTACGATGAATACGAAACGAACGAAACCATGTATCCAAAGGTTGCCTCCAAAGCAGCCGAGTATGATGTTGTCTGTCCTTCTGATTATATGATACAGAAAATGATCGAGAATAACCTGTTAGCCGAAATCGACTTCGATCAGGTTCCTAACATCAAGAACATTGATCCGAATTACATCAAACAGTCGAGAGACTTTGATCCGGAAAACAAATACAGTGTTCCATATTGTGTCGGAACGGTTGGTATTCTGTATAACAAGACCATGGTGGATGAACCGGTAGACTCCTGGGATATTCTATGGAATGACAAGTACAAAGACAATATTCTGATGCAGGACTCTGTCCGGGACGCTTTCATGGTAGCACTAAAGAAGTTCGGCTACTCCATGAATTCAACCGATCCGGAAGAATTAGAAAAAGCCAAACAGGCACTGATTGATCAGAAGCCTTTGACACAGGCTTATGTTGTCGATCAGGTGCGTGACAAGATGATTGGTAACGAGGCTGCCATCGGTGTCATCTACTCTGGCGAGGCAATCTATACACAACGCGAAAATTCCAATCTGGAATATGTTATACCAAAGGAAGGAACAAATGTATGGATTGATTCCTGGTGTATCTTAAAGGATGCCCCAAACAAGGAAAATGCAGAGAAATTCATTAATTTCCTCTGCCGTCCAGATATTGCACTTATGAATTTTGAGTATATCACATATTCTACACCAAACACAGAAGCCCGCAAACTCATTGAAGATGATGATATCCGTAACAGCACGATTGCCTTCCCGGATCTTAGCCAGTATAAGAATTTAGAGACGTTCCGCTACCTTGGCGAAGACGCAGATCACCTCTACAATGAATTGTGGAAGGAAGTAAAATCCAAGTAAACTTATACCCTTGCACAGC
>HF987758.1 GCA_000431135.1 Clostridium sp. CAG:590 | reverse complement strand
AATGGTATCTTCTCCGTCTCCCAGGTTAAAGATATATGTATCATTTCCACCTTCTCCTCGCAAAATATCATTACCAATCTCACCGATTAATATATCATCTGCATTACTACCAGTTATAACGTCGTCTCCTTGATAATCAATTACATGATATAAATCTGAATTCGTAATAGCAAATTTACCATAAACTACTTCTTTTCCTATCAACGAATCCATTCCTGTTTTTCTAAGGCTATCAACAAATCCAAATATTTGTTTTCTTCCCTCAAGAGGATTTTTATCATATTCCGCCATATACCTTTCAGCAATTGATGAGATATCATAGATTACATTTCCATTCTCATCAAAATCAATGTTCATATACAGCTCTGCATATTCTTGGGCATACGTTGTCTGCATTTCTAATTGTCCATAGTATAATTCAACCAGCTTAGTAAATGCTTCCTCTAAATATACGCCTGCCTGCTGCACAGGATTTGATCCATACGCACTATTAAATTTACGTCCAGTGATCACTTCCAATGCTGCTAATTTTCTCGCATCAGATATACCACTCCCCCTAGATGTCACTTCTACATCGTTTACACCCGTCCATACATAAATCAATTCCGGCAACATAGCTTTGCGTGCCGCACTGTCTGTTTCTGCAATATAATCTTCAACCAGCTTCTTTAATGTTCCTGTTTCATCCCGAAGTATTGCCTGATGTAAGCTATACTGATTTCCTTTTCCCTGAATATCCGGCAGACCT
>HF987757.1 GCA_000431135.1 Clostridium sp. CAG:590 | reverse complement strand
AAACTCTCCCTATTTTCGTTCATCTGACGAAGAATATCTAAAGCCTGTTCCGTTGCAATCTTAATGATATCCTCTGATGCCTGTTCCTGTGCTTCACCAGCTTCTTCAGCAGTAAGATGTTTACGTCTTTCATGATATTCTGCAATCGTCTTTTCCAACATTTCCTGAAATGATTTTGCAGCTAACTGATTAACTTTTCCATATTCCTTAATTTGTTTACGGAGCATTTTCACAAGAAGTTCCAATTTAGTTGCCGGCATTTTGACATCAGATAATTTTTCAAAATATTCCGGAGAAAAAATATCTTCTTCCTCTCCGCTTTCAAGAACACTTTCCACCTGATTATATTTTAATGCTTCTTCAACCATCTTTGAAACTGCACGATTCATCGTATCAGTGTCTACTTCACTTGTTCCGCTCATCTTACGAACAAAACCTGCTATAGCCATAAAGCATTGTGCAAGTGCAGATTCTTCTTCCCCAAGATAACCGGAAGGCTGACAAATATCAAAAGCTGCCCTCATTCGTTTTACTGTCTTTAAAAAGTAGGTTTTGAAAGAAACTTTCTGAACACCTTTATTTCCTTCCGACTGTAATTCTTCTGTTGATACAAATACATATTCCGCTGCTTTTGCAAGGAGTCTGTATCGTTCTATAGGATCACATTCCGGATTTAAAAATGGTGATAAATCATAACCTGTGAACATGTTTTTCAACACTTCTAGTTCTTCTCTAAACACTGATGTAGCCTGCTCGACATCATCGGATGTCGGTGCAACAGATGTATCTCCTCCATATACCTTCATAGCTTCACGCATATTGTCGCGAATACCAATATAGTCGATAACCATACCATATTCTTTCCCCGGATATTTTCTGTTTACACGGCTTATTGTCTGTATCAGCAAATGCTTTTTGAGAGGTTTATCATTATATAAATATGTAAGGCAAGGAACATCAAAGCCCGTAATCCACATATCTACAACAATGACAATACTGAAATTAGATTTTTCCTGTTTAAAAGCAGCATCCAATTCTTCTGAACGCTTATCA
>HF987756.1 GCA_000431135.1 Clostridium sp. CAG:590 | reverse complement strand
GGACTGAATATCGCCTTGTAAAAGAATCCGGCATTGCCGCTTCAACAATATCCAATATTTTTCATCGTAACACCTTACCAAATATTTTTACATTAGAAGCTCTTTGCGATACATTTGGAATCACACTGAGTCAGTTTTTTTCCAATGATGTTATGATTTATCCCTCTGAAGATCAGAAAGCGGTATTTTACTATGTAATGTCATCAGTCATCCAGTGTTTCAATTATCTTTTCCACATCTTCTACGTCCATGTTCATTTCTTCTGCAATCTGTTCCGCTGTATAGTTCATTCTCTGATAATAAACCTTGATCGCGCCTTCTTGTCTTCCTTCTTGTCTTCCTTCTTGTCTGCTAACTTCCTTCATCTCTCTTACTGCCTGACACATATTGATCACCTCATCTTCTTCTAATTCCTTCTCTGACATATCCAATGTACAGAATTCATTCAATACTGCTGCCGCGGACGCCGGCATATTCGATAACACATCCTCATGTCGATCCACATATTCCTGAAAATCCTTCATTGAAGATGCATACTTTAATAGTCCCATTATAACACCAAATGTGGATTGTGGGTTGGATACTTTTTCTTCATCATAATCCGATGGTTGTAAAAG
>HF987755.1 GCA_000431135.1 Clostridium sp. CAG:590 | reverse complement strand
GCAATCTCATCTGTTTCTTCCAACACATTCTTATCTATCGTATCACTTACTACCGTATTGGCTGCATCCTTCTCAAACCACACATCCTCCACTGTTGAAGTTGTACCATCTGTTTTGGTATATGTACCACGCTGTGAATGTCCATTTCCACTTTCATCCGTCACATCGATATTCTCATATGCAAGATTGATGCTTGCAATCCCCGCTTCAGAAAGTGACATGAGTTCTCCGTCATCCACTTCGCCATTCTGGTTCTTATCCTGCCATATCTGTAATTCGTTATAAATATCATCCTTCGCATCAATCACACCGTCTGCATTGGCTTCAAAATAGGCAAGTGCTTCAAAACCATTCGATGCCGTCATTTCATCAGACAGTTCCGTTAAATCACCCATTAATTCTCTACCACTGTCAATCTTTCCATTCTTGTCAAGATCACGAACAAGCAGACCATCTTCCGCAGACACCCAGCCAATCTTTTCTGCAAATCCATTTTTATCAAAATCAAAGTGAACGCCATCTGCCAAAGCGACAGTCTTCACGCCATCACCATTCAGATCGAATATTAACGGGTCAACCGGATAGGTGTAGGCACCGGCATCGTCATATATGTCAAAAATGGTATCATATAA